>DAOUHR010000115.1:0-19411 GCA_034428635.1 Dehalococcoidia bacterium | reverse complement strand
TCCCCACCCCTCTTCCTGAGGGGTCGGGGAGAGTTGTCGATGAAGTAACTCCCCTGCTGCTCCCGACCAGCCTACCGTGGTATCACTGGCAGGACGATGTGAGACGGGTACTGCGCGCTGTGATGTACGGCCTGCCGGGCCGTTTCCAACCGGTCGTCCACTCCAAGGGACGCCCCCGTATTGGGATTTCGGTCGAATCGAGGGAAGTTGCTGCTGGAAATTTCCACGCGAAGCCGGTGCCCCGCCTTAAGAACGTGGCTGGTGGCCCACAAGTCGATGGTATATTCGTACACCCTGCCGGGCGTTATGAAGGCCGGCTGCCGGGCCGAGGTGCGGTAGCGGGCCCGAACAATACCGTCCTGCAGGTTGTGGGCGTACCCGTCCGGCCGCACGTCTACCAGCTTGGCGGTGAAGTCGGTGTCGATGGCGCTGCTGGCGGCGTACAACTTGACCACGATGGGACCGGTCAGCTCCAGATCCGAATCCAGCGAGTCGGAAGTATAAACCAGCACGTCGGGACGGTCTTCCGCGGGCCGCTGGTCCTGCACGCCGTGGGGAATCATCAATGTGTTACCCCGCAGAGTGGGGGCAGGGTCGTCAGGATCATAAATGTAGCTGTCCGCAGGTTCCTCGTGCGGTGGCATTGTAGACAGGGTACCATCGCCTGCCCGGGTGTTGGCGGCCCCACCGGAGTGGAGGTAGTAGCGGGTGTAATGGGTGCGGGCCAGGGGCCACTCGTCCTCATGCCGCCATTTGTTTTCGCCCATGACAAAGATGTAGACCGGCGGGTCTTCCATGACGCCGTTTGCATCATCCTTGAGCCAGTAATCGAACCAGCGGCGCAGGTGGTCGTGCAGTTCAATGGCGGCGTCGGGGCCGAAATCGATGTCGCCGGTATCACCCGAGGTTGCTCGGGTGTAGGGCCGTATGTGAGCCCAGGGACCGACCAGCAGTCTCTGGTTGCGGCGGGCCAATTCACTGCCGCCCCGATCGGCGATGGCCCGGTAGGCGTTCAGCGCTCCCTCGAGGAAAATGTCGTACCAGGAACTGACGTGGAACATGGGAACCTTTATGCCGTCCAGGTGGTGCAGCAAGTTCAACTGCCACCAGTAAGGTCCGTCCAGTTCCTGGTCAAAGTATTCGTGGAAATACGGCGCAGTCTCCTTCAGCCGCTCGACCCAGTCCCGCAGGGGCAGGTGTCGGAACCATTCGTCGCTGAGGGGACGGCCAAAGTTGCGAGGTTCCAGGACATATTCGTCCATCTGGGCTAGCAGATCATCCCGACCCAGCTGCTGCAGGGTGTTGCGGCCCTTATGGATGGCGTAAGGTACCATCCAACCCCATTCCATGGCCCCGCCGGTGTGGTACACCCAGCTCTGGTGGAAGTCGGAGGATGCGGAGACGGGCGCCATTGTCTTCAGGTGCGGCGGAAGAGGATTGTTGGTAGCCATCGTGTACTGGGTAGCTCCCAGGTATGACTGGCCCGTTGTTCCTACTCTGCCATTGCTCCAGGGCTGGCGGGCCGCCCATTCGACCGTGTCGTAGCCGTCCTGAACTTCCTGGAACAGGGGATTGTAATAGTCGCCCTGGGACTCAAAGCGGGCGCGGCAGTCCTGGCTGATCACCACGTAGCCGTGGGAGGGAAAGAACCACACGGAATGGTCGGGGGCAGCGATGTAATCGTCCTTGCCATAGGGACCCCGGTTGACCAGCACGGGAAAGCGGCCCGGGGCGTCGGGACGGAATACGTCGGTGGCCAGCAGAGTGCCGTCCCGCATTGGCACCATTACGTTGCGTTCGCGAATGACCTTGAAATTCCCTTCCTGCGCCATGCCCACAGCATACGCCGGCCAAGCTGGCACCGTCAATCTTGCGAATCGATTCCAGATACAAAAGGATCGAGGGAGATGTCAGGAGCGGCGGGGCGTGGAGCTTCCAAAGGACGCTCGAACCCTCCCAGAATCCCGGAAAAAACCGGCGGTGGCCCGGGTATGCTAATATTTTCAAGTACAGGACCGTTCATGTTGCGAAACAGAGTTGGAAAGGATGCCCATGCTTGCCGAAGATTTGATGACGTCCCCAGTGGTTACGATAGGGGAAAACGCCTCCGTAGGCGAGGCGGCCCGGATGATGCTGGAGCAGGACGTAAGCGCCCTGCCGGTGGTGAACGACAGCGACCAGGTGGTTGGAATATTGACCCACTCAGACTTTGGGCTTAGTCCAAAGTTTCGTCCACTGGCGGAGAACATCTATACTCTGCTGGGGGCCACCTCCACGGTGGAACACATGGCGGAGACGGCCCGCCAGGTCGGCAATAGGCGGGTGCGGGACGTCATGCGGCGCAGCGTGATCGTGGTACACCGAGGCGACAGTGTGGAGCACGTGGCCCGCTTGATGATGCGCTGGCAGATTCACCGCCTGCCGGTAATGGACGACGGCAAGCTGGTAGGCATAATCACCCGCCACGATTTTTTGAAGTTGATTGCGGGCGAGAAATAGAACCCCAACCGCTGTCTCTGTGCCACACTTGCTGACCTAAACCAATGCAGGGTGAAATATTCAATTGGTAGAGTGGTGCCGGTCCTTCGCCTCCAGCGTAGGGGCGATTCGCGAATCGCACCTACGCTGGCAGACTGGACCGCCAAGAGGTGACCGGTTCGAGCAAAATTGCACCTCCCACCCTGGCATTAGTTTAGGTAAAGACAGCGGACACCCCAAATTGCCGGACAAGAGAACTTGCCTGAATGCTCCCCCTCGTAAATTTGAAAATCGCCGTACGTGACGGACTGGATTACATAGCCGGACAGCCCGACGTGGTGGAGGCGGAGGTGTTCGCTTCGGCCAATACTAACCTGACCCTGCGCCTCAATTTCACCTCCCATATACCCTGCAACGGGGTGGAGGAAACCAAGTCCATAGACTCCCACGGCGTGTCCGTGCGCGCCGCTTTCCGCAACCGGCGGGGAACGAGCATCGGCCTGGGCAGCGAGACCAGCGACCTATCAGTGGAGGGAGTTGCCAGCGCGCTGGAAAAAGCCCGGCATGGGGCAGTGGCGGACTTTGAGTTCGACTGCCTGCCCAGACCCCTGTTTGACCAACCGAACCTGTTCCAGTACCACGACCCCACCCTGGTAAGACTGCGGAACTCCAAGCTGCTGGCCCACGGGTGGGATGTGCTGCGAAATGGGCTTGATGTCTTCCAGTCCTCGGAGGAGTTGCTGGCAGCCCTGGAACGGTACCGCGCCGGCCAGCCCGAGGGCGACGACGTAGCCCAACTTGCAGACCTGGGCCTTATTCTGGGCGGCGACGTCGTGATGCTGCTGGAGCGGATGGCCGTTGCGTCCACCAGCATGCCCGAACCCCAAACCGACGAGTCCACCCTGATAATGTCCTTTGCCACGGCCATGGTCGAGGAGATGAACGCCAAGGGAAGCGGGTGGTCGGTCTGCACCCACCTGGCCGACTTTAACGCCCGGGCCGGCGCCGACGCGGCGCGGCAGGCCATAGCATCTATGGGCGGGCAGCGGGCGCCTTCGGGCAGCTACCGGGTGATTTTGGGGCCGCAGCCCGTGGCCGAACTGCTGGAGTGGATCCTGATGCCCGGCCTCTACCTGGATTCCTTCCACGCCGACGCCTCGCCTTTCATGCGCCGGTTTGGACAACAGATCGCCTCGGAAACCCTGTACCTTTACGATTACGGCTCTATGCGCGGGTTTGCCGGTTCCAAGGGGATAACCGACGAGGGACTGCCCACGGGGCGCACCGACCTGATCCGAGACGGCCGACTGGTGGGGCTGCTTTCAGACTACTACAACTACCGCAAGGCTATGAATGCACGCCGGGGCTGGGACAAGCTGGGCGCAGAACCGGGGATGGTGGAAAGGGGCATTCTCCCGCGGAATGGCTTCCGCGCTGGCAACGGCGGCGGCCGAGACTTCAGCGCCCCCGTATCCACCGTGCCGACCAACCTGGTAATCGAAGGACGAGAGGAGGTCAGCAAGGAGGAGTTGCTGCGGCGGGTGGGGGACGGTATTTATATTGGTCGCATCTGGTATACGTATCCGGTTAACGGGTTCACCAGCGGGGACTTCAGCGGCACCGTGGTGGGCGATTCTTACCTGATTCGGGACGGCCTGCTGGCAGAGCCCCTGCGGCCCAACACCCTGCGCATGAACGGCAACATCCTCCAGGTCATCAACAACATCATTGGTATCGGTGCAGAACGAACGGGAACGGTGCGCTGGTCCTCGGACCAGGTAACGTGGGCGCCGGAGATTGCGGTCTCCAACTTCACGCTGGAAGAGATTGCCGGGTACATGGAAGAGGTATTCTGATCGATTACCTTCCCTGGAACCAGGGCATGCGCTTCTGGGTAAAGGCCTTGACACCCTCCTGGAAGTCGTCGGTGAACACTATGTTGCTGATGGCATCGGTCTCCGCGTCCAACTGCTCCTCCAGGCTGGCGGCCCACGAGTTGTCAAAAAGGGCCTTGACCCGCCCGTAGGCCACAGTGGGACCCTGGGCCAGGCGGGTGGCCATCTCCAGGGCATGCCGGTCAAAGTTCTCCGCTGGGCATACCTGGTTGACCAAGCCCAGTTCCCGGGCGTACTCGGCGCCGATGGGCTGGCTGGCCATGTAGATTTCCATGGCCTTGCCCAGACCTACCAAGCGGGGCAGCATGTAGGTGGAGCCCCCGTCGGCAGTGCAGCCGATACCGGCGTAGGCCATTATGAAGCGGGAGTCGGCTGAAGCCACCCGCAGGTCGCAGCACAGAGCCAGGCTGAAACCGGCGCCGGCGGCCACCCCGTTGACGGCGGCCAGTACGGGCTTTTCCAGATTCCGTATTCCCATGATTATGTCCTGGTGCAGGTCGCCGGCAAGCTGACGCAGGTGCCGGGACAGTCCCTCCGGCCCCTCACCCTCCAGGTTGTCGACGAAGTCCTTGACGTCGGCTCCGGCGCAAAAGGCCCCTTCGGTACCGGTGATCATCACGGCGCGGATTTCAGGGCGGCTGCAACTACTGATGGCCTCGCTGAACTCGGTTACCATGTCGGGAGACAGGGCGTTACGGGCCTCGGGGCGGTTGAGGGTGATGATCGCCAGGGAGTCCTTGCGGGTAAAATCGACTTTGGAAGCGGGCATATTACTCCAGTGCTACCAGATGCTCACGCCGAAATTAGTGCCAAGAGTGTATCTCTTTCACTCCAATTTATGACAGTAGACAAATTACTTAATATGCTGATATCTTCTGACTTCCACTGTACACCGACATCATTCAATAAGCTAAGTTTTCTGTCCTTGCCCAAGTCACCGTTACAATCAAACCACATACGGACAACAGCATTGACTCTAGAGCTTGCACTAGATTGTTGCCGTGGACTTAACGGTTCCAAATAGGATCCGACATTATCCAACATGTAACCAACTGTATAGACTTTACCGCTATGGCCAGTCAATTTAATGGACTGCGAGTGTTTTATATCATTTTCCACAAGAAACCTTTCTACTTCTTCCGCAAAGGTAGCTGGTTCATAAGTTCTCGATAAATAAATGAGGTCGGATACTCCTCTTGCCGAAACTATCACATCAAGCAAGATATTTCCCACTTCAGAAATCGGTCCACTCTTTGAAAGTCGCCCAAACCTAAATTCCACACCTGTGCGACTGGCAATGACCTCAGCCATTTCACGCCGTTGTCCCCTGGCGAACAGATCAAACCCTTGAGAATGCAGTTGCCTGCTCGTTTCGCCTAAGTCTGTTATAGTGACATCGCTAGGCGGTAATTCTTCCAAGAAGATCTCTATAAGGTCGTTATTCGGATATAAGTACGGAGTAATTATCCGCAAGTAACTACCGACCTCCTCACAATTGAAACCCTCGGAAAGGGTATTTATGTATTGGGCCGTTATTTCACTGCATTCAAGATTCACTGGTGCCCCCCTAAAAACCTATTGCTGGAAGCTTGATTGAAAATTGGGGAGAACACTGATTCGCCCTGTGAATGCTATGTTGCACTCCTTGCAGAACTCTTCAAAGGCAGCATTAGGTTCTTCAGGAATGTCCTCTTCAGGTGTAAAAGCGTAGCTATTTCGACATACGTCAGTCCAACGCTGTTTATGAGTCTCGTTCTTCCATTCGTTTTTGTTAGTATGCTTATTTGTATGGCTTCCATTGACGTCTAATGAGAATACCCTAAATGCGCCATTTAAAATTAGAGAAAAGGACGATTTCGCAGGCTGCAATAATCTGGCATTTCCATATAGCCTTAAGTTTAGTCCTAGGTCATTTTCCACGGTAACTTCAAACTTGGCCCAATCTTGGTTGTGGTAAGGATTATAGACCCAGTCAATATGCCCGGAAATGGCCTTTTCAGCTGCAATTATGATATCGGATTGAGCTTCACTCAATGGCGGAACCGGCATTCTGGACTCTAACCCCTATTCTTGCCGAAAATCTTCCAAAAACGTTACAGGACCGCTTAATCTAATCATCCCCACCTGGCTGGGGAGATAACTGGCCCCGGGGTTCCGGGTCGGGGCGGATACCGGGCACCTTCTGGAACAGGGCCACGATGCCGCCGGTAATGATTATCCAGACCACGGCCAGGGATGCCACCTGGAAGCCTTCCTGGTAGTAGGGACGGGCTTCAGCGGCGGTCATAAACTCGATGGTTACCGGCAGGCTCAGGCCCAGTATGGTGGCGCCGATGGTGCTGCCCACGGTATGGCCCATCTGCCTGGTGGTTTCCAGCATCCCCGCCGCAAAGCTGCGGTTGTCGGGGAGAGTGTTCATTACCACCGCGTTGTAGGGTGATATGAACAGGGCGGTTCCCACCGAGGCCGGCAGCAGCAGCAACGGTATGCCCCAGATGGGCACCTGGGCCGCGAACAGGCCCAGCAGGGCAATACCAGTACCGATCAGGAACAGGGACATGGGGCCCATCCAACGGGAGTTATAACGGTCGTAAATGTAACCAGCTATCGCCGGCAGCCACAGGCCGAAGCTCTGGTGGGGCAGCAGCACAAGGGTAACCACCAGGGGGGAATAGCCCAGCCCATCCTCCACCACGATGGGGACCAGCGTGAAAATGGTCAGCATGGACAGGTGGCAGGTAGTGTTGGAGTACAGGGCCATGGAGAAATATTTGCGCTTGAAGTACCGGAAGTCCAGGAAGGGCTCCGTGCTGCGCAACTGCAGCACCACGAACAGTACGGCCAGGGCCAGGCTGAGCAGGTGCATGGGAATGTGGTACCCAAGGGCGTCGGGCGTGGTAAAGGACTCGGCGCCCTCATGCAGATGGGAGCCGGACAGGATGAAGGTGCCCAGCACTGCCATCAGGACCAGGGCGGCGAAGTAGTTGATCTTGACCTTTTTCCGTTCCTCAACCGACTGCAGGGTGCTGTACTTCAGGACGGGATAGGTAAGCCAGATGGCCGCCAGCCCCATGAGAAAGGCAGTAATATAGACCAACTGCCAGCCCAGAAACTCCAAGAAGAGGCCAAATATGGCCAGTCCGATGAGGGTGCCAATTCGGGAGCCGGTAACGGGCACCGCAAAGGCGCGGCCCCGCTCGTTGGGCTGGAAGACCATGGCGATGAGAGCATTGGAGTTGGAGATAACCAGCGCTCCGCCCATGCCACCCACACCACACCAAAGAATCAGCTGGGTAAGGTTCTGAGCGGTGGCTGCCAGCAGGCTGGACAGAGTGAGCAGGCAGATGCCCGCGAAGAAGACGCGCACGTGGCTGAACTTTTCGCCCAGCCGGGCGGTGAGGAAGACGGTGCTGCCCAGGGCCAGCAGGCGAATGATGACCGTCCAGGAGGCATCGTCAACGTCGGCGTTGAAGTAGTCGGCCACGGAGGGAATGGTCAGGGTAACGGGCAGGAAAGTGAGCTGAACCAGCAACTGGGAAGCGGCCAGGGCCAGCAGAGTGTCCACCCGCTGGCGGCTGCTGGCCAGTTCGCGAAAGGCGGCAACAATGTTCAGCCGTTCCAGGACCAGGGACAAAATTCCCACGGCAAATACTCCATCGGGTGCATTATTCGGCTAGCCCAGTCTAGGTAGATTGGGAGGTAATGTCAAATTGGGGGCGGCGCATTGTCGGGTTTTGAGACGGGCTGGGAGGTATTGGAAGGATGGTGGAGCGGAGCCTTTCGGCGGATGAATGCTTCTCCGAAGGGCGGGATGAAGGTTTTCTCTCCCGCCCTTATCGCTGGTTTCCTGATATTCGGGGATGGCGGCCAATGGTGCGGGATGAGCAGGCAAGAAGTTCAATCTATCAAGTAATTGCCACTTATTTTCGCTCGTTCCAGCAAAGTGCCGCGTGAAGGCGATAACAGGTTCCTCGCAGTGTTACTCCTACGCCGGATGCCCCGGTGTTCCCCGCAGGGCGCAGCCATCACACGACGAGGCCATTCCGCAAGGCGCGCTCGTTCCACTAGCTGTCGTTAACGGCCCAGACGGTACCGGCTCTTTCGCACCCTCGGGGAATAGGTCCAGCCTTAGCTGTTTGCCGGAGGGTGGGCGCTGGCCGGGGAATACCACGAAAGGCCAGGCCCGCTTGCGCACCACGCCCATGGCCTGCAGGTCCCGCCAGTTGTCGATGCTGTGGTGCTGGCGGTTGTCCAGGATGCGCTGGGACGAGGTGGGACCCAGGCCGGGGACGCGCAGAAGTTGCTCCCTGGTAGCAGTGTTCAAGTCAACAGGGAAGACGTCCAGGTTTTCCAGCGCGATGGATGTCTTCGGGTCCTGGTCCAGGGGCAGGAAACCTCCCTGGTCAAAGGCAAGGTCCAGCTCCTCGTTGAAGTAGCGGTAGATACGCTTGAGCCAGTCCATCTGGTAAAGGCGGTGTTCCCGGATGGGCGGTACCGGCGGGTGCTCCTCCATGGGGGTGTCGGCAGCGGGACGGAAGGCGGCGTAATAGACCCGCTTCAGGTTCCAGTCACCGTAAAGCTGGTCAACGCGACTGAAAATGTCGGCATCGGACTCCTCGGCAGCACCCACCACGAACTGGGTGGCCTGCCCCACCGCGCCGCCGGAGGTAGCCTGGGTCAGGTCATTAATCCAGGACATGGGGGCCAGGATGCCGTTCTCGAAGTCCTTGTGGGGGCTGATATGCTTCATAGCTTCGGCGGTAGGAGTTTCGATGTTGACGGACAGGCGGGTGCCCAGCCGGTGGGCGGCCTCAACGTACTGGTATTCGGCGCCGGGCATAACCTTGAGGTGGACGTATCCCCGGAAGTTGTGCTTGCGCCGGAGTACCTCGACAACCTGCACCATGCGCTCGGTGGTCCTGGAGCCGCTGCCGGCAATGCCCGAACTGAGAAATAGACCGGCGACGGTGTGCCTCCGGTGCAGTTCCATGAAGGCGCTGGCCAGTTCATCCACCTTGAAGGCGTAGCGCTTGCGGGGGACGTAGATGCTGTTGGGACAGTAGGCACAGTCCATCATGCAGAAGTCGGTGAACATTACCCGCATCAGGTTGATAAACTTGCCGTTGGGCATTGCGGCCCGGTACACCCCGGCCAGGGGGCGTTTACCGGGCTCCGAATAGGGGCCGGTTACGCCCTTGCCGGCCCATTTGCCCTGCCGGCCGGAGCCATTTTGGGAAGGGGCCAGCAGGTCGTCGCCGGCCATGCCGCCCAGGATTCCGATTTTTTCGTAGACGTCGGGGGCTCGCTTGATAAGCATCCGATCAACCTCCCAAATTTGGATATAGGAACATCAGTTCTTATCAGGTTGACAGCGGGTCATCCAGTGTGTCAATAGATTGATAGGGGGGAATTGGAAAGTCCGAAATTGAAGACGCCGGAATTCCAATAAGGGCTTCGGAAGATGTTGGGCGGACAGCCCTGCGCGCCCAACAGATGCAGTTCAGGTAGGGACGGACCTGTGCGTCTGCCCTGGTTTCGGCGGAAATGCGATGCAACAGGTGTGATTGTCGCATGGGGAAGGGGTGACGTTTTCGGGGGATTGCAAAGGGAAAGGGCGGACACACAGGTCCGCCCCTACGAGGTCAGGGATTGGCGTGGGCCTGCGCCGCTACTCCGCAAACACCATAACCGCGTCGGCCAGGCAGACCAAGTCGCCCCGCTGGTTAGTACCTTTGACCCGGCACTCCACCAGGCCGCGGCTGTCCTCTTGCCGCTTGCCGGTGATTTCTCCGCCGAAAGTCACGGTATCCCCAGAGCGAAAGGGGGTAATGGCCCGCATGAGCAGGCTGCCTCCATTGTAGAAGGCGCCGAGGGGAAAGGACAGTTCCAGCATCTGGTCCACGTAGGACATGGTGGCCGGACCGGCGTTCACTGTGCCGCCGAAAATGTTTTGTCGGGCAAACTCCTCGTCGTTGTGAATGTTGCTCTCGCTGGGTTTGCCGGCCAGGCGGAATTCGCTCTTGCGGTTGATGATTTCCTGGCTCTCGGTGATGGAGAGTTCGGCCAGGGTATCGCCTACCTGAGCCGATTCGAAAGTAAGCAATCGGGTAGGGACGGATTTGGCGGCCGCTTCCTCAGCGGGCGCAGGCTGTGCGGAGCCCGGATCCCCTGGCACTTCCCGCTGGCCCTGGGCGTACTCGAAGATGCAGGTGTAGTCGTACTGGCCCACCGGCTCGCCGCGCTGATTTTCCGCCTCGATGCGGAAGGTAACGAATTTGCTGCCCCGACGCTCGTACTTCTCCAGCACCCTTCCCACGCCGGTGATGGTATCGCCAACGAAGGCGGGGCGGAACCAGCGGGCCTCGCACTTGGCGAAGGGAGTCTGGCGGCGGGCGGTCCTGGACTGTTCCAGGGCGGTGAAGCCGTTATTCTCGGCAATTTCGGCCCGCAGCAAGGGGGCGTAGGATACGGCCATGGTAGGCATGGGCACCTGAGCGCCGCCGTACTCGTCGCTGCCGTTGCCCAGGTGGTAGCGGGGATCCGGGTTCTGGGCGATGTCAGCGTACTCGGATATTTGCTCGGCGGTGATGGTCACCTTAGTGGGTTTGGCAGCCTGCCCCGGTTCTACAGCATCGAAGTCCCACAGGCGTTCGGAGATTGAGGTCATTTTATTCCTCTTGGAACGGAGTAGCCCACGAAAGCCAACAGACTTTGAAGGCGAGGGCAGGCACAAGGCCTGCCACTATAGTCCCGCTATTTAGCAGTTCTGTCCGAAGAAGTCATCGATTCTTCAGGCGGCAGGCTGGACCAGTTCGATGAGAACGTCGTCGGGCCCCTCGATGTAGGCCAGCTTGGTACCGCCGACTACCTCGGTAAGGGGCAGTACTACCCTGATGCCGTCGGCTTCGAACTTGGCCAGTTCCGCTTCCAAGTCGTCCACGTGAAAGCCGAAGTGCTCCAGGCCCAGACGGTTAAGTTCGGCAACAGCAGGCTCATCGGAGGACCCCACGGGCTTGGAGGATACGTTCAGGCGGGTGGGGCCGCCCACTTCCATGCCAATGGTGATGGTACCGGGCATGACTTCCCGTTCGGATACCTTCTTGGCTTCGAAGTACTTTTCGTACCAGGCGGCGCTGGCGTGGGGGTCGGCAGCGCGGATGTGGACGTGGTTGATGGCGTAAGGCATGGTGGTTTCTCCTTCAATTCAGGTTGGGTCGGGACCTCGGCGTCAACCCAGTCCTCTCTTGCGTGGAACGGGATGATAAGGGCGGGTCTCGGTGGGAATAGCCTAGCCGATGTCGTCAAAGGCCGGCGTGGGCATACCGGTTTCCCAGGTCGGGTCGCGCAGTTCCAGGCGGTTGCCGCTGGGATCGAAAAAGTAGAGCTCTCGACCGGTAAAGAAGCCCCGCTCGCGGTAAGTCAGTTCATCTACAGGAACGTTTCGCTCCTTGAACAGGCGGCAGGCTTCCACGAAAGTTTCCGGTGTTACGGTGAATGAATGGTGGACCTTGCGGTCCCGCTGGGATGCCTGCTCAGTAGGCTCGTCCAGTTCACATAGAAGGATATTGTGGTCTCCCACGTTAACGCAGGACATACGGGAGTTGCCCAGCCGTCCTTTTGCTTCCAGTCCCAGGAATTCGCTGTAAAAGGCCTCGGCCTCATCCAGGTCGTTTACTGGGATAGACCAATGGGTAACGCCTTCAATATTCAGCAGTCCCATGGTTCACCTCCAAACAGTCGTTCCCTCGGATTGCACAGTAGATTGTTGGAACAAGGCCACGTATAGTTGCGGCCGCGTGGCAAGATTATGGCACATTCCGGGCCACGGTGGTATAGGTGTCAGGAACAAATGGAGTAAAGCTACGAGTGACTTTCCTCCTGTGAGCCCCATAAATGTATTTACAAAATACTTGTCCATTAGTCATATTATAGATACAATATGCGTATTGAATACGAGTGGGATGAAGGAAAGCGGCTTTCCAACCATGAAAAGCACGGAGTGAATTTTTCAGAAGCCGAGCACTTTGAGTGGAATACCGCTGTAATTAATGCCAGCCCTCGGCATGGTGAACCTCGCTATATTGCCATCGGCTATCTTGGCGACCGGCTCCACCATCTGGTCTATACCATAAGGGGAGAAAACCGCCGCATCGTCAGCCTTCGAAAGGCCAACCTCCGAGAGAGGAGACGTTATGAACGAGAACGATAACCTGGACAAACTACCTTTCGCCGAATACGCCGCCATCATAGCGGAGAGAGGGTGGAAGCAATATGGCAAGCCCGGCGCTCTAAAACTCTCATTTGAACAATTAGTAGCCAGTAAACTGGCCTTTGACGAGATTGCAGCCGAGTACGGCGAAGAGACTGCCATCAACGTCGGTATCGCACAGGATCCGGATGCACCCGAATGGACGGAGGAGGACTGGGCCCGGGCCAGGCCGGCCGTAGAGGTGGACCCGGATCTGGTCGAGTGGTCCCGGCGCACTCGCGGCAAGCAGAAGGCACCCAAAAAGGAGCTTATTTCAATACGGCTGGACCCAGACATTACCGAGTATTTCCGTGAAAGCGGACCGGGCTGGCAGA
Organism: Dehalococcoidia bacterium; assembly: GCA_034428635.1. Classification (GTDB taxonomy): domain Bacteria; phylum Chloroflexota; class Dehalococcoidia; order Lucifugimonadales; family UBA3495; genus Bin22. The sequence continues at coordinate 6,455 of DAOUHR010000115.1, read as the reverse complement.
CCCGCCTCAACGATACCTTACGGCGGGCAGTATTCGGCTCCTGATGGCACCTTCCAGAAAAAAACTGACCTCAAATATCTCTCCTACATCCCCGGTGATGCATGGTGGGCAATCATCTTCCAGCCCTGGGGTGTCCTGACGAAGATGTTGGTGGCCAGGACGCCGAAGTTGTCGGCGCGGCCCTGCAGGACGCTGGTTATGCCCTCGATGCAAGTAACCCAGCCACAGTCGCCCTCCACCACTACGTTAATGTAACGGATATTGAAGTGCATCAGCGTGGTGTTGTCGAAGATGCGCCGCCAGCTTTCCCTGATGGTCTCCCACCCCACCAGGGGCTGCCAGCCCGGGTGGATGCACAGGGCGTTCTCCGAGTCCACGCAGATATCATCCAGGGCCGCCACGTCCAATGCGCCGAAGGCGTCGTAGAACCGCTGGTTGGCCTGTTTTACCGCTTCTATATCTTCCGCCAGCATAACGCCTCCGTGTTCTTTGATGAATAAACGTCTTTGACCGGGTAAGTGAATGCAAACGGGGCGCCCAGAAGGGCGCCCCTACGCAACTTGACTGAGTCCCAGGGGCAACCGCCTTGGCTGCCCTGCCTCTCAGTGCATGGGGGAGAAGGAGGCGGGGATGACGATCTTGTTTTCCTGCTTGACCAGGAATTCGCGGGTCGGCGGGGGCCAGTTGGGATTCTCGGAGGCCTCGGCGCGGACGCGGCCACGGGCGCCCAGGTCTTCGTAGGGCCAGACGTGCATCCACTGGAAGGTGCCGTCCTCCAGGTCGCTGAACATGCCGGCGGCCAGGGGGGAGTACTCTTCGCGGTGGCTGATGGCGTTGGACCAGCGGCTCAGGACATCGTCCTTTGAGCCTTCCTGGTAGGTGTAGATCCGCATCTCATAAATGCTGCCCAGTTCCCGATCGCCCATGGGGGTCATGAAATCGGCGGGGTTCCAGATCTGGGAGTGCATGTTCAGGATGTTCCCTCCGTTGGGGGGCGGCCAGCCCTCGACGCTGGTGGCGCGGCACTCTTCGCGGTGGTCTTCATCGTCGTAGGGCCAGATGTGGATAACCTGGTTCAGGGGGCCGATGTCGGTGTGGAAGAAGGCGGCCAGGGGAGAGACTTCCAGGCGGCCAGGAAGCGCCCTGCCAAAATTATCCTCGAACTCGGCTACGGTACCAGGCTTCATGTCATAAGTACGAACTTCGTAAATCATAGCCACTCCTTTTTCGCTTTTTTTCGACCAGCCAGGACAGTGGGCCGGCCATTGGCGCAAGTGTAGCAAAAAGGCTGGAATTGGGCAATTGCACGTTGCGCCACCCGATTTCGACGCCGCCGGATTTGTCGGCGCGGTCAAGGGCCTACGCCGGTTCCGCGACGAAGACGGGAATCTTCCTGGTGGTGCGCTGCTGGTATTCTTCGTAAGGGGGGTAGGCCTCCACGGCCAGGGCCCAAAGGCGCGCCCGCTCGGCGTCATCCTCCACCTCCCGCACCTGCATGTCGTATACATCGGCTTCGTCACGGATCTGGACGCTGGCGTCGGCCCGCAGGTTGAAGACCCATACCGGGTGTTTGGGCCTGCCGCCCTGGGAGCCCACCAGCACGTAGCTGCTGCCGTCCTTCACCCGCATCAGGGGCGTCTTCCGGACGGCGCCCGTCTTGTTCCCGGTGTTGGTCACAATGACCACTGGCATGCCAGTGTCACGCAGGGTGGTACCTTCGGCGCCGTTGGTTCTTTCGTAAAGCTCCACCTGCTCCCGCACCCAGTCCCTGGTTGAAGGAATGTATTCAGCCATGTTCATCTCCTCCAGAGTGAATTTCCTTTGGGCGCAATGTTACCACAAGCAGGTTCCAACCAAGACATCCACAAGAACACAGAAGCGCCACGAGGGGTTTTGGGCCGTTGTTTTTCCTTCAAAGTCTTCCATGGGTCTTCGTGTTCCTTCGTGAATGAAACTAATCGGGCCTGGGGCGGCCCCGCAAAGCAGAAATGCCCATGGCCACTATCATCAGGCAGCTCATTCCAATAAAAGTGTACCTGAGGCCCACGGTAAAGGCCTGACCCACGCCGGCGGCCCCGCCCCCACCAATCTGGATTGCCGCCAGGCTGGGCTCATACCCCATTGAACCCATGGTGGCTGTAACTATCGCCGTGGCCACCGCAATGCTGACCACGTTGCCCGCGTTGCGGATAAGGTTCAGGAAGGCCGATATTACCCCGTAACTCTCCCGGCTTACCGTGCTCAAGACCGAACTGGCGTTGGGCGAGAAGAATAGCCCCATTCCGCAGCTTTGGAGTATCAACCCGGGCAGCACCACCGCCAGAGTGGATTCAGCGGTCAGGCGCGACAGGATCAAGAGGCTGATTGAAATAAGGGCCAGGCCGGTGACGGTCAGGACCCGCCAGCCATAGCGGTCAGATAATCGACCGCTTAAGGGCCCCAGGAAGAGCATGCAAACCGCGCCGGGCACAAGGGTAAGGCCGGTCTGGGTAGGGCTATAGCCCAGGACGCCCTGAAGGTAGAAGGGGGTGAGGAAAAATACGGAGATTCCGCCCATGAAGGTGAGGAAGGCGGCCGACACCCCACAGGAGAAGACGGGCAGCCTGAAATAGCGAAGGTCCAGCATCGGGTGGGGCGTGCGCAGCTCCCACCAGATGAAGCCGGCCAACAGGATCACGAACCCGGCCAGTCCCGCCATAATGGGGGGCGAAGTCCACCCGAATCGGTGCGCGTAGGTTACGCTTAACAGCAGCAGGAGCAGAATGCCGGTGGAAAGGGTGGCGCCCTGCCAGTCGAAGCCAGACCGGCGAGCCCCTGGTTCCCCGCCCGCGCGGCCCGAGGTCTCGTTAGCCAGCACGGCCAAGCCCAGCCCAATGGCCAATGACATCATGGGCAGATTAACCAAGAAAACGGCCCTCCACCCGAACAGGTCAAGCAGGAAGCCGCCCAGGGCGGGACCTACTATGGCGCCGCTGCTGACCACTCCCATCATCAGGCCAATTGCCTTGCCGCGCTCGCTGGCGGGGAAGGAAGCGGCGATTATGGCCATACCGGTGCCCTGGGTCATGGCGGCGCCGGCCCCCTGAACTACCCGGGACCCTATAAGCAGGCCCAGGTTGCCCGACATTCCTGCGGCAATGGCGAACAGGGCGAATACCAGGGAGCCGATGATATAGACCCTCTTCAAGCCGATTATGTCGGAAAGGCGGCCCATGGGTAGCAGGAGGGCGCTAATAGTCAGGGTGTAGCTGATGACCACCCACTGCACCGTGGGGATGTCGCTGTTGAAATGCCCGGCAATAGGATGCAATGCCACGTTGACGCTGACCTGGTCGGCCACCGACGCGAAGGTGCCAATGGCAATGGCCACAAAGGCCCACCACTTGTAGTTCGCGCTCTGCCGGACGGCAGTAATCATTGAACTTGCGATCACGAATCAGACCTTCGCGCAACCGCCATGGCGGCCGCGCCGGAAACGGCGCCCTGGAACCGCAATCTTGGCGCCTCTGTTCTGCAGAGGCGAAAAATAAGGAACGGGGTAGAGGAAGAATATAACGTCAATGGTTCACTCCAACTGCCTGGTACTGTTAAAGAAGACAGCCTGGACTATCGCCATGACCAGGGAGACGGCGGCCATCACGGTGAATACCCAAGAAGGCTCCCACAATTCAATGAACAGGCCGATAAGCAGGGTGGCCATGGGCGTTATGCCATGGTCCAGCATGTAAATGCTCATCACCCGGCTGCGAAATGCGTCCGGAACTACGGTCTGAATCAACGTGCCGTTGGCCACCCGAAAAACGTACTGGCTGAAACCCAGGCCCGCCAGCATGGCGAAGGATACCCACAACCATTGGGACTGGGAAAACAGCAGGATGAAGGCGCATCCGGTTATCAGCCCCACGAAGACGGCCAGCCCCTTGCGCATCAGGTAGCCAATACCTGCGATGAATACTGCCGCGAACACGCCGCCGAGGCCCACGGCCGCAGCGAGGGCTCCACCCGCACCAATATCACGTCCCAGCACATCAACGGTAAAGACAGGGAGGAAGAAAATTACCGGCTGGAACAGCAGGTTGGGAATCAGCGACATTACGATCAGCTGAAGTATCCGCTTATCGTCCTTCACGTGCCGCAAGCCGGAGACGAGACTGGAGAATGCCGAGCCATGGCCACCAGCACGGGCTTCAGTACGGTATGGCAACTTGACGGGTATCAGCAGCAGCACTATGACCACGTACAGCACAGCTTCGATTAAGAAGTTCCATTTGAAACCGAGGGATGCTACAAGTATGGCGCCAATGGCCGGGGCGATAATACGGGTGCTGGGATAGACCATCCCGTTCAGGGCAAAGGCGCTGGCCATGGCCTCGCGGGGCACGGTATTGGCCACCATGGCCTGCCGCACCGGCTGAATGATGGTGTGGGCGATGCCAGCAATGGTCATGTAGACAAAGGGGTGCCACCACAGCAGGGGTCCGGTTATCTCCTCGGCGTCCAGGTCGGTGAGAATCACCAGGACCGCAAAACCGGTCGCGGTCACGGCCATCACTGACTGGACTACCATAACCAGCTTGCGCCGGTCCACTCGGTCGCCCAGGACGCCGGCCCAAGGGCCTATGAGCAGCACCGGCAGAGTGCGGATGCCCACCACTGTACCGGTGAGCAGGGCGTTGCCGCCGGTCAGGTGATGCACCAGCCAGCCAATGGTGAAGAGTTGGAGCCACTGGGCGCCAATAGCTACGAAATTTCCGGCCCACACGAACCGGAAATCCTTGTAAAGCTTGGCGGTTGAGATGGCGTCGAGCCCGGCTATTCTTCTACGGCGGGGGCTTTCTGCGGCGGCTTCCGACCTGGGAGCATTAGTCGCCATGAACGCTGTGGTTAGTCAAGGGGGCCAACCTGTCCTTTGGAGCTAGAGACAACCCATGAATGGTAGCACAAACAGGAACGAGTTTCATTGTCGGGGAGCCGATTGCCAGATTTGCCCGAACCGCACCTCCTAGATTGTGGCTTCGGACAGTTCGAGCAGCTTCAGCACCGTCCTCCAGTTTCGCGTAGTGGTTGTTGTGGAAAGGGTGGAGTCAAAGTAGCTGTTGGTGAGTCTCGTGCGGGCAAACCCGTCAGGGCAGTGGAGATAGACTTCACGGCCGACCGCCGCAAATTCGTCCCCCGGGGAACGATTGGGATCAAGGGAATCATATCCCTCGGCAGCGGGCTGAACCGCCAGAAAAACAACGTGCAGTTTATCCGCAGCAGCGCCGTCCACAACAAATGGATTGGCCCGCACTATCTCGCCAAGCTCCCGGGCCGTGCGGGTTATTACGGGAACCTCGAAGCCGAAATGATTCAAGATCACCGCACTAATGAGAGAAGGCACGTCTTCCCCCATAGCCGGATCATCTCTTAACAGGACATTTCCGCTCTGTATGTAGGTACGAACATCGACAAATCCAACATCCGCAAGCGCTGCTGCAAGCTCCTTCATTGGCAGCCGGTTCCTTCCCCCTACGTTAATGCCCCGAAGCAGTGCGATTCTGACGTCATTCATGCTGGCCCCTTTGCCCAACGACAGTTCAACTCAATTCCCACCCAAATACGCAGCCAGTCCTCCAGTAAGTCAGCGCTTGCCCCGGCCCAGAAAATCAGTCGAGTACTTGGGAGGTGTGGGGCAATACGTCCCGCAAGCGCTCAATGATCGTCCAAAAATCCTTCCGCGCTTTCGCACCAGTGCCAGTGAACCTTCCCTAAATCCCCAGCAGCTTTTCCAGGTTCTTCCAAAGGATGGCCTCTTTCTCCTCCTGGGTCAGGCTGGGCAGGCCCAGCACCCAGGATACGGGCCAGTCGATGCGCATGTTGGCCGGCCAGTCGGTGCCCAGCACCACCCGGTCCACGCCCACAGTGTCGATCAGCATCCGCAGGGCCGGTTCGGAATGGGTGAGGCAGTCATAGTAGAAGCGGCGCAGGTATGCGCTGGGCGGCTGCGTGATGTTGGCGCGGACGTCGGAGCGCACCTGCCAGCCCCGGTTCATACGCCCAATTCCGAAGCAGGTGTAGCCGCCGCCGTGGGCCAGGCATACCTTCAGGTCGGGGCACTTGTCCATCACCCCGCCAAATACCAGGGAGGCGAAGGTGATGGCCCGGTCGGTCAGGTTGCCGATGGTATTGGGCAGGTGCCAGTCCTCGGTACGGGCCTCCACCACCGTGGGGTCGCCCTGGTGGACGAAGATCAGCGCGCCCATCTGCTCCACCGCCTGCCAGAAGGGCAGGAACTGGGGGTGGTCGAAGGTAACGTTATTGACCTTGTCGTCAATCATGGCGCCCACCATGCCCAGCCGGTTCACCGCCCGGTCCAGTTCGGCGATGGCGGCGGGGATGTCCTGCATGGGCAGGGTGGCGAAGCCCTTGAACCGGTCGGGGTGGTCCATGGTCAACTGGTGGACCTCGTCGTTGCA
>DAOUHR010000114.1:0-10030 GCA_034428635.1 Dehalococcoidia bacterium | reverse complement strand
ACTACGGGGCTGTGAGAGGCGACAATTATCTGTAAATGATTCCTCAATGCAATTCTTTGAAATTCGAGCATGGCTTGTTGCTGTGTATAGGGGTGGAGTCCTGCTTCCACCTCATCTATGAGAATCAAAGCATCATGTAGACCCGAAATGTCCTTTGAGATTCGGAGTATCGCACGTTCGCCAGATGACATATGGAACTCCGAGTATTTGGCCTCGCTGGTACTGTCCAATTCGGCAAACAGCAGATCCCGGGTTTGCGTTGTAATTCTGGACAGATGCCGATACTTGCGCGGCAAAATACGATGAGCGAATATGAGCAGATCGTCGGTGATCTCTTCAGTTGATAGCTCTTTTCGAGCTAACTGCAGTATGCTACGAACCTCAGAGGGATTAGTGAGGTTAGCTAGAGTTCGCATGTACAATTGCCTCTTTGGTTGTTCGCCTCCCTTTCTCCCCATGAAACTTCGATTCCAAGACTTTCCACGCTTCCACATCATTGACCACCGTTCATTATCATGCAAATAGTGGAATTCCATCTCGGTCTGGCCTGGCGCGTCTTCCAAGTTAGTTCCGCCGCCCTTGAAATTGGGAAACAGACTGGAAGGAACGAAATCTTTTGGCCCCCGATTTGGAACTACGTAAGCGCAGGCGCACGCAAATAGAACTGTCGACTTCCCGCAACCGTTAGGACCAGCCAGAACAGATACAGGATAATTGAAAGGCACCCGAAGGTCGGTAATCCCTCTGAGCCTTCTTATCCTTATCTCATTCAAGGAATTGACTCTTTGATTATTCTGCGCCCGAAGGGCATCCCAAACTTCGCGGAGTTGTCTTTCCAGCAATGGCATAATGTCCTCCGATTACGTCGGAACAGACTCTAGAGTAGTAATTCAATGCTATCTAAAGACCCAGAGCGAGACCCTGTCAAGAACCAGATGTAAGAGTGTTGACATTATAACAAAGCAACGCCCCCGGACTTCCATCCGGGGGCGCTCCTATTACCAGTGGTTAAGGGAGTAGCTGCCTACTGCGTCCAGGTCATCGTGTTGATCAGGATGCGGCGGCCGCCGGGCATGTTCACGAACTCCAGGTCCTTGTTGACGCCCCAGACGGAGACGATCTCCATCATGGGAAGCTGTAGCAGGTTCTCGGAGAACAGCTCGTAAGCCTCCGTCATCAGCTGACGACGTTCCTCGCCGGTGGCTGCCAGGGCCTGTTGACCCAATGCGTGCCATTCGGCGTTGCAGTTCTTGGAGCGATTGGACGCGCAGCTCATGTAGAAGTTGATCTGGCGACCAAAGTCGAAGTACTCGCCACCGGGGGCGAAGAACACCAGTCCGGGGGAAGCGCCGGTCCGGGGCGGGTCGTTCTGGGGCACCGCCGCCGCTGCCGCCTCGGAAGTGGCTCCGGCTTCAATCTCGGCATCATAGGTAACCGCCGGGCCGGTCAGGTGGCGGTCACGCCAGACGCTGCCCTCAACTACCTGCGCCTCGACGTTCAGTCCCACGTCCTGCCAGAAGGTGATCAGGGACTCGGTGATCTCCACGTCCTTGGCATAGCGGCCGGCGCGGGTCCAGAACTCGATCTTGTTTTCCGGGTTGTAGTTGGCCTGGGCAAGAAGTTCCTTGGCCCGTTCAGGGTCGTAACTGTATATCGGCTGCCAGTTCTCCTCGTTCACCCCCAGCGTGCCGGGGATGCCGTTGGGGCCGCTGGAGCAGCGGGACTCGGGACCGAAGAAGGCCAGGGCCAGCTCCTCGCAGTTGATGGCGTGGGTCAGGGCCTGTCGGACTTCCAGCTTGCTGAGTTCCGGATGCCAGATGGTGTCCACGTTGATGGTGTACACCTCGCCGGAAACCACCTTGACCGTCTTGCCGTGCTCACTGTTGTTGATGGGCTCGGCCTGGTCGATGGACACCGCCCAGGACAGGTCAGCCTCACCGGTCTGGATCATGGCGGAGCGCACCGTCTCCTCCGAACGCCAGATGTACTGGGCATTCTTGATGGACGGAGCCTGGGTGATAAAGTCCACCGGCTGCGGCTCTACATAGTCTTCGTAGGCCGTCAGGGATATGGACTCGCCACGGACATATTCTCCCCAAACATAGGGACCCCAGCCGATTACCTGGCCGGAAGCGTCCCGTTCTTCCTGGGAAACGTTCTGGTGGTAGTCGGGGGCGACAAATATGTGGAACTGCCCGAAGCGGGGCAGCACGGGGCAACCTGCAGCGCTATCGCAGATGAAGTCCACGGTGTAATCATCTACGATCTCCGCATGGGCCTCGCGTACCTGCGAATAAGGCTGGTATTCCACGTTGCCGCCGAGCTGGTTGATCGTATAAGCGGCGGCCTCGGCGTTCCACGGTTCGCCGTTGTGGAAGCTTACGCCTTCCCGCAGGGACAGGCGCCACTTGTTGGGCTCATACTGCTCGAAGCCGGTAAAACCGGCGGTGGCAGTGTCAGTGAAGTCCGGCCCGAAGAAGGAAATGGGCTGGGCTATGTTGTGGATTATCTGGTTCGGGTAAAGGGTGGTGCTGATCCAGGGATCGGGGATTGAAGGCTCTTCGTTGATGACTATTACTACGTCGTCCCGGGCAGACTCCACCATGACCTCAACGGGCCGCGGCGTGGGCTGCACGGTGGGAACCGGAGTGTTGGTGGGCTGCATGGCGGGCTCAGCGCTGCCGCTGCCGGAGTCCGTCATTGTCTGGGAGCTCGAATCGGTCATGGCCTCAGAGCCCGAATCGGTCATCGACCCGGAATCGGTGCTGGCTGTGGCGGCCGTGGGTTCGGCCGCAGCAGGAGCCGCGGAGTCGGTGGATGAAGTTGATGGCGCAGCGGCGGGAGATTCAGCTCCCCCACAGGCCACGATAAACAGGGCCATAATAGCTGTTACGACGACCATCCAGCGCCCAATGCGCCTTCGGCCAATGGTTCTCGGAGTCACTTGTTGCAATCCTCCAAAGTAAGAAATTTGAGCTTTTCGTTTATGCCCTAAAGATAATCCGCAAATACGATAATGTTAAAAGAGTATTTAGTCAATGCTGTAACGTAAATCGTTAAAATCTTCACTCTTGCGATTTGCAATGATATTGCTTATACGATTAATGGTTTTCCCTCTCTTATCAGTACCTGTGTTCGATCTGAAATAATGTATGGCCTGAAAACTGTAGTTTTCGGGCACAGTGTTTTCCTGGTATTCCCCCGAGATGAAAGTTTTGCGAGAATTTGCCGGGCGTTTAACTCGAGCTGTTCGCTGGCAATTCGATTCTACTGAATGTGGACGTGCCTCGATGGGGGGACAGCTTAATTGGGAGGCGTAACATGTGCAGGAGGCGTACAGACGACGGCGCCGGACCAAAGCCTTGGATCCCACCGAATTAGCGGGATCCTGGCGCTGGACGGATGGGATGAGGAGATTGAAGGGATCAAATGGATTGAAGAGGCACTAACGAACTGCCCGTCACCCAGTGGGCACGGGGACGAGCGGATTGCCGGGCGCCTTCAGGATTGTTCCTTCCCCATGGTCGGCCTAACCTGTTCCATCTGCAGCAGGCGGGCCTTGACGCCAAGGCCGCCGGCGCCATAACCGTGCAGGTCGCCATTGCTGCCGATTACCCGATGGCAGGGAATGACCAGGGCCAGCGGATTCTTGGCCATGGCCTGCCCGGCTGCCCGGGCGGCGTTAGGGCGTCCTGCCTCGGTCGCCAGCCAGGCATAACTGCGGGTTTCCCCGGCAGGGATGGCACGGCAGGCCTTCCAGGCGGCGGCAAAGAAAGGGGGAGCGCCGCTCAGGTCCAGGACTATCTCGCCCAGGGCGTCGGTGTCGCCCTGAAAGTACCGCTCCAGGCACATCCGTGCCTGGGGGAAGGCCTTATCGTCCTGCTGGCAACCCCGTATGTCGCCCTCCAGGTCTTCTAGCACCTCCTCCGGCGCAGGTTTCATGCTCAGCCGGCTCAGGCCGTCGTCGGTGCCCACCAGGCCGATCCAGCCGTGGGGCCCGGGTAAGATGCAGTATTTTCGCATGCTCATGCGGTGGCCGCCTCCTCAGTCTGGCCCCGTCGGCGCAGCAGGTGGAAAAGGAGGGCCATCCTTAATTCCAACCAGGCCTGGACCAGGCGTTCTGACTCGTCCTCAGAGATTTCTTTGCGTCCGTACAAGTTCCTCACGTAGCTGGCGATGATGGTTGAGAGCTGCTCTCGATGGTCGGGCATCTCGCCATACAGCCTTTCCATGTACTGGAAGGGAGTCTGGTAACTGGCCGGCGCCAGCGCGTTAAGGCGGGCCAGGAAGGCCAGGCGCCGGAAGGCCGTTTCCGGGTCCCGCGACGGTGACATGTACCGCCGCCAGAAGTACCAGATTGTCAGGCCAATAGCGGCAAATCCGGCAAGAAAGCCACCAATCCAGGGCAGGTACTGCCTTATCAACCGGATAGCCAGCGCCTCTTGTTGTGCCGCTGAGACGTCCTCCAGCAGGAATTCCTCCTCGCAGTCCTCTTCATCCTCAAATTCGCACAGTGGAATGTCCAGCGCAACCGATGGCAACCCGCTGAGATCCAGCGCCTCCGCCGGAGCCGGCCGGGTTGCGATGGGTATGGTTGCCCCTGGCGTGGGTTCAAAACTTATCCACCCGTATCGCGGGAAGAAGACCTCTACCCACCCGTGGCTGTGGCTGTCGGTGACCACGTAGATTTCGTGCTCTGGTACCTGGTTGCCCACCGTATAGCCGGTAACCATGCGGGCGGGAATGCCTTGGGTGCGAAGCAGCACCGTCATGGCTGAAGCAAAATACTCGCTGTAGCCCGTCTTCTGCTCGAACAGGAAGTAGTCCACCCCGTCGGCATTGTAAGGCGGGGCCTGGATGGACAGGGAATAAGGAAATGTCTTCAGGTATGCCTCTATGGCCTTGGCCTTGTCGTAGGGCGTCTCCGCCTCCGCCGTCAACTCCCGGCCCAGTACGCGCACCCGCTGAGGAACTTCCGGCGGCAGCGCCGTGTATTTGCCCAGGGCCCAGGTGGGATAGTCCAGCCCGGCCAGGCGCAGGTCCTCCGGCGTGGCAAGGGAAACGGAGGACGTTACCTCGTAGGTCTCGCCCTGTTTGAATTCCTTGCCTGCCGTTCGCAGCGAAAGAGTGTCCGGTTGTTCCGGCAAAATCTCCGACACCGCCACGTTCTGCACCCAGTCACCGTCCCGCGTCACGTCCGTCAGGTGGAAACCGGACGGCAGCGCCTGGGCAAGCTGCGAGCGGCTGGCCGTGGGCCCCGCCTCGCGCAGCGCCCGGTCCAGGCTAATGGTCGCCAATTCCACCTTGGGGTAGGTCTGCCCCAGCTGCAGCGGCCCGCTCAGGTCAATGTTGTACACCGGAGAGTCGTAGGTCTCGATTCGTACGTCCCGATCGGAGGATATGACCTGCCCCCCCGCGAACAGGTTGCGGGTGCGATAGTTGGTGGTCAGCGTGTGGGTCACCTCGAACCGCTTCTCGTAGGGCTGTGGCGACGAATGGGTTGGCGTCCAATCGGTGGGCTGCACGACTGTGTCTTCGGACTTCCAGCCCTTTGGAGTGTAGGTGCCGTAGCTGCGGGCCTTCCAGTACATCGCCACCGGCGATTCCACCTGCAGCACCGGTGTGGTCGTGGGGTTGATGGTTCCCTGGAAGGCCATCACGTCGCCCCATATCCGGTATGGCAGCGGCTTTCGAGCCGGCAGCCCCGCGAAGAGCCGGTTAAAGTCCTCCTCGTACTGTACATAAGGAGACCGAGTGTACTCGTAAACATTGTGGGCCTCCTGCCAGAACCGGTCGCCCGGCACAATCCTGGGAACTATCAGGAAGGCAACCAGCAACACCATGAGGGTCACAATTACGCTGTCTGAAACCGATAGTATCCCCAGGTGGCTGTCGGCTTGGAAGCCCCGTTCTCGCCACTCGTTCAGGCGTCGAACTGCCTGTACTCGGGCCACCAGCAGCAGGCCTGTGAAAAGGTAAAATACGAGATACGTAATTCCCTCTGAAGGCAAGAAAGTGAGGTTGCTGAGCAGCGCCGCCCCGCCCAGCACGAAAACGCCCCAGAAGCTACGGTAGCGCGAGAAGACCCAGGCGGCGAGATAGCCCGCCAGCCAGGTAAGGCACATCAAGGCAAAGGCAAAGGGTACCCGGTCAATGTTGATGCCGCCCGTCTCTGCAGCTACCCACCACAGGCCCAGCCGGTCGTACAGTTCGCCGGCTCCGGCCAGTTCGATGCCTTCGCCCTCAAACCCGGTGAGTTGCGCCGTTATGACCCAGAGGCCGATGGCCATACCCAGCGGCAGCAGCAAAACTCCCCAGACCGGTATCCTGGACAGCGCCAGTCCCGTCAGCATTGCCACCAATATCAGGAATTCCAGGCTGGGTGTGGGCACCCAGTCGCCCCCTCTATCCACCGACCAGGCCACTACTAACAGGTTGAGGGCCAGCAGTAAGACGGCGGCCCACCCATCGGGGGGGCGGCCATACCGCCACAACCACAGGGGGGCCTTGGCTATCGGCTCAAGGGTGAACCCACGGCCGTTGGCAACGGCCCCACCGTGGCTGGCCGTGGTCTGGCCAATGCCGCTCTGGGTTGCGCTGGTCATGAGGTCTCACCTCGCTGGGAGGCGTCTCCCGTTCCCTGGTAGGCATATTGGCCGGGGTGGGAATCCGGGGAAGACCCGTTTCCGGTCCCGCCGCTGGTCAATTCAGCTTCGGAGTCCGGCTGCAGAGGCGCAATGAATGGATATGGGTGGTCGTAAACGGTCATGCTGAGCGCATCGTTCAGCGGCTGGCCCCGACGCACCCGGTAGACGGAAAGGTCATTGGAAAAGAGAAAGTCCATGGGGGATTGGACTTCCGCAGCGGCCCCAAAGTCCGTGGGTTCCACGTACACCACCGCCACGTTTACGCCGTCGCGGCGCAAGCTGTTCAGCGCCGGTATCCATTCAGTCCTGCGCGAGGGAGTGACCACCGTCAGCGAGTTGAACCTGCTTAGGTGAGGCTGCACGTCGTACAGGAACCGTTCCAGGGTTATGTTCCCCTGCGCCCGCACCCCCGCCAGGGCTTCCATCAGGTTGCCCAGGTGGCCGGGGCCGGATCCGGGCCGCATCAGCCAGGTCTGGTCGCCGTTGATTGCCAGGCCCACGGGCATGGAGAGTTCGTCAAACCGGGTCAGCAGTGAAGCCGCCGCCTTCACGGACAATTCCTCGCTGTTGTCCACCAGGTCGTCTCCCACGTGCGAACTCCGCTGCATGTCCAGCAGCACCCAGCTTTCGGCGGACAAACCCATGTCAAATTCCTTGACCATAAGGTTGTTCATCCGCGCCGTGTAGGGCCAGTGGATCTGCCGGAAGCTGTCCCCATAGACGTACTCGCGCACCCCGGAGGACTCGGGAGTTATGTGGTCGGATCGTCGCGTAACCCGCCGGTCGCTGGGCAGGAAGGCGAAGCGGGGATCCAGGTCGGGCAGCGGCTCCGTGGGCGGAAAGACTACGTACTCTTCCGATTCCAGGAAGCGGCGGCTGAGCCGGAACAGGCCGAAGGGGTCCTGGCTGGTTACTTCCACGATGCCGGTGTTGAACCGACCCCGTCGGGCCAGGTAAGTCTCAACGCGCCAGCTTCGGGACTGGTCCCGCACCATGGCGATGCCCCTGCCCGTGGTGTACCCGGGAATATCCGTTACTTCCCGGACTTCCAGCCACGACTTGGGGAATCGGAACCGGTTGACCACCTGTATCTGGCCGTCCAGGTAGCCGCCCACCTGCCCCCGGTGCGAAAGGCGCGTCAGGCGCACCTGCAGGCCCTGCAAATTCAGCCAGGCCCAGAAAAGGCCGAAAAGCAGCACGAGGCCGATAACATAGAGGAAACGGTAAAAGAACGAGAACCCGGTGCCCAGGGTGTAGAAGGTTACCACCGTCAGGAGGACCAGTATGCCGATTGTCCGCTTGCTCAACTTCCGATTTCCTGTAAATGAAGGTCAGGTTCGAAAACAACCGAGGCAGACTACCACAAAACCTGGCTGCAACGGAATTGCCGGAGGCTAGTCCCCCTGAAAGCTGTGTCAAAAAACCCGGCGTCCAGTTAACCCTAAACCTGGAACAGGGACTGTCCTTACTCCTCCCTTCCCACTTACCCTACACTTGCGCCATTCCCGGCACGGTTATCTGGTTCAACAGGTCGCTGATCAGTTCCTCGGACCGTATGCCCCGCATCCTTGCCGAGGGCGACAGCACCAGGCGGTGAGACAACACCCCCGCCGCCAGCGACTTCACGTCGTCTGGGATAACATAGTCCCGGTCCTGCACCAGGGCCATGGCTCTGGCTATGCGGAATAGGCCCAGCGTGGCCCGCGGCGATGCTCCCAGCGCTATGTCCCGGTGGTTGCGCGTCGATTCGGTCAGGGACACAATGTACTGCCGCACCAGGCGGTCCACGTACACTTCCTTGGCCGCCTCCTGCAGTGCGGTCACTTCCTCCGGCGAGGCCACCGGCTCCAGGGAATCAATAGGATGCGTCAACTCCTGCCGCTCGATAATGGCCATTTCTTCGTTGAAATCCGGGTAACCCAGGCTGAGGCGCATCAGGAACCGGTCCAGTTCTGCCTCGGGCAGGGGGAAAGTCCCCTCATATTCAATAGGGTTCTGGGTGGCCACCACCATGAACGGCGGCGCCAGGATATGGGAAACGCCATCTACCGTGACCTGGAGTTCTTCCATGGCCTCCAGCAGGGCGGCCTGGGTCTTGGGCGTCGCCCGGTTAATCTCGTCGGCCAGCACCACCTGCGACATAATGGGACCCGGTCGGAATGTGAAGTCCCCGCTCTGCTGGCTATAAACTGAAATGCCCGTAACGTCGCTGGGCAGCAGGTCCGGCGTGAACTGGATGCGCTGGAAAGAGCATCCCACGGAAATCGCCAGCGCTTTCGACAGGGTGGTCTTGCCCACCCCGGGCACGTCCTCCACCAGGATGTGGCCCTGGGCAATCAAAGTGGCCAGGGCCTGCTGCACGGCCGAGGTCTTGCCCACGATGACCTTGCCCACGTTTTCTACAATGCGATGGCCTACTGCGGCCATGGAAGTGGTTTCCTGCACTCCCGCCTCCGGTTTGTTTACATTGATATTATATATAGACCCAGATTCGGGCCAAATGCTAACAGAGTTTACCACAAGCGAAAGCTCTAGACATCCCCGCCAACCCCCGTGAGTCAGGTTCGGATTTACATGTTTTGGTTTGGGGTCATAATAGGGGCAGACACGCAGGCTTGTCCTGCCCATACTGTATATCTCCTCGCCCCCTGTAGCGGGGGCGTTCGCCCGACCCCTCACTTGCCCTAGAACTTTTGTCCCACCCCGACACTTCCCCCTTGCCAATCCGCATAACCCATCCCCACCATAAGAATACAGACTTGAAAAAAGGAAACGGAGGCAAGCACCCCCCCATCGTAGGGGCAGACCTATGTGTCTGCCCTGCCCAATGGACAATACCCCTCCACCCTCCGGTACCAGGCCCGGGGTGAAGGCAAAAACGGGACAAAATGGCACAAAACGGGACACTTTTAAAAAAATCCCACTTTCGTGTCCCTTCGTGTCCCTTCGTGGATACCAATTGTAGGGGCAGACCTGTGTGTCTGCCCAGGCCAATGGACAATGCCCCGTCACCCTCCGGAACCAGGCCCGGGGAAAAGTCAAGAACGGTACAAAATGGCACAAAACGGGACACTTTTCAAAAAATCCCATTAGTGAACATTAGTGCCTATTCGTGGATAAGAAACAAAAGGAGACAGACAACCTTGAGAACCCTCAGCGAAATCAGAAAAGAAATCCGCGCCCTCCAGCGCAAGTACCACCGCCAACTCACCATCTACCGCATGCGCCGCGTCACCGAACAGGTCCACCACGACTACGCCCGCGCCGTGGCCGACCAGCAGGAACCGCCCAAACCCCTGGAGGTAATCCGCAAGATCGCCGACCAGGGCTTCCACCTCACCACCTGGATGCACCTGCACAACTACCTGGACAAGGTTAGGGAA
>DAOUHR010000113.1:0-12791 GCA_034428635.1 Dehalococcoidia bacterium | reverse complement strand
GTCTTTCTTCAGTAGGCGCGAGGCTTCAGCGGCTCACGATGAATGATGCCGGCGCACTTCGCTACGTCCTGGCTGAGTCAGGGGGGAAAGAGAGAGACCAAGCTAATACAGCCTCCGTGGGCGATAACCCAACGGCTGGACAGGACAAGATTTCAGTGCTGGCGCCCATTGCGCCGGGAATGGTAACAGAGGTCGCTATAGCCTATTGGCAACGCCTGGCAGAAGGGGAGCGATTGGCTGTTGAACCGCGGCATAGCGCCGTGGCCCTCGACGGAGAACGCGCCTTTACCGTTACGCCGCGTCAGAGCGTTGAAATATCGGTTCAACGGAACGGACCGCCTGTGGTCCACGTTGAAAGGGCCTTGCAGGTAGCTTCCGAACTGGGTCTATTCAAGGGTTGAGTCTTATCCGGTGGTATAAACAAACCGGGAGAGTGAAGGGTGGTGAGGAACAATGACTTTGTTGATTGAACGGGAGACCACTGGGGTTCGGCTAGGTAACGACAGGCTCTGCGACTGTCCCCCGAATCACATCAACTGCATGACCGCGAAGGAATGGATCAAGTCCCAGTTGGGAGTCTGGCAGTTCTATTATGAATCGAGAGATATCCGAGACAAGAATGCACATCCGGCAACATTCCCAATAGCCCTGGCCGCCAAGTGCATTTCCCTGTTCTCCCATGAGGGGGAACTGGTGCTCGATCCCTTTGTAGGAAGCGGAACAACGCTGGTTGCCGCGCGGGACCTCAACCGCAATGCGATCGGATTCGACCTCAAGCAGGAGTATGTTGAGCTCTGTCGGCAGAGGTTGACCGAATCACCTGAGCCGGCGAATACGACGCAGGTCGCGTTCAGTTCCGACGCGCGGCACATCCAGGAGCACCTGGAACCGGGGTCGGTGAGCCTCATACTGACTTCCCCTCCCTATGCAAATCTCTTGAACCGGCCCAGGCTCAACAAGAGCCGACGCGGAGCGGCGCGCAAGAACGAGCAATATCTCAAAACGGAGCAGTACAGCCAGGACACCAGGGACCTGGGCACCCTTGACCTGGACGACTACCAGGGAGCCATGGCTGAAATCTACGGCCGGCTCTTTCCCGTCCTTAAAGAGCGGGGCCACTGTGTGATTGACGTTCCAGATATGTGGCTGGATAATCGGCGCATCACGATCCACACCGCAGTGGTTGAGGCTTTGCGGTCCGTGGGCTACGAGCTGAGAAACACAATAATTTGGGACCGCACCAACATAGTAAACCGGGTAGGCATTTTTGGCTGGCCCTCCAATTACATAACCATGGGAACGACCTTCGAGTATCTGCTGGACTTCTGGAAGCCATAAGCCGTTGGAACTCGGTGGAACCAGGTCTTAGTTTCTTAATGCGCCGCCTGGAACCAGAACCGTCGGGGTTCCATTGCTGACGGGGCTGGAGTTGCTGATAGCCCTGCTGGCAGTAGTAGTGGGCGCTACTATTATGGGGACCGTCAGCTTCGGAATGGGGCTGGTAGTAGCCCCGGTATTGCTGTTGTTTCTGGAGCCCAAGGCAGCAATAATTACCGTTAACGCCATCATTCCCATACTGCTGTTCTTTGTTCTACTTTCTACCTGGCGCCACCTGCAGTTCAACCGGCTTAAAGGAATGGCAGTGGGCGGCATTCTGGCAGTGCCTTTCGGTGTACTGGTTCTGGGTTCAGCCAATCCAACAGCCCTGCGAATAATCATAGGGGCAGCCATACTTTGCCTGGGAGTACTGAACCTGCTCAATATCCAGCTGCCCATGGCAAAGCGAGCGGGGTCCGGCTTTCTGGTGGGGTTCTTGACGTCCCTTTCGATCACAACCCTCAGCATCGGCGGACCATTGGCAGCCGCATACATAATGGCCCAGAACTGGGAACGGGAGCAGATGCGGGCTGCCCTGGCCTTCTACTTTCTTTGTGCCTATATAGTCGCGTTTGTCCTGTACGCCGCCACAGGGTTAGTAGATCGCGACACTTTGCTTAACATAGCCCTGCTGGTTCCTTCCCTGGCTGTGGGATTCGGAGTTGGCGCTTTCCTGGCACGACGAATGAACACTGCAGTATTTCGTTACGTCGCCATAGGCGTGATCATTACGGGAAGCGTGGTGCTATTGGGCCAGGAGGTTTCCAGGGTCCTGGCGGGCTAGCGGGAGAAAGCCACCGAATCAGGGTGTACCCTCAACGAGGTCATCGAATCCAAAATGTGGGTGAGGTGCACCTTGACGGCAAGTAGTCAGGCCGCAACAAACAGGGATGAGGTCTCGTGACTCATCCCCGTTTATTTTGAATGCAGGCGGAGCTTAGCCGACGAGGTCGTGGTAGGCGGCCAAGGCCGCTGTGATTCCGTCACCAACGGCGGCGCCAAGCTGCCGGGTGGATTCTGCCCTGGCGTCCCCACAAGCGTAGACGCCGGGCAGCTTGGTGCGCATGTGCAGGTCGGTATAAATGTGCCCAAGGGCATCCATGTCCAACTTGTCCTTCAGGTACTCGGTATTGGGATGGAAGCCTACATAAATGAAGGCGGCGGCGGTGGGGTATTCGTAAACTTCGCCTGTCTTCAAGTTCTTTACCCTGGCGTGTTCCAGCCCTTCGTTACCGGTAAATTCCTCCACCACATGGCTCCAAAGCCATTTGTACTTGGGGCTGGCGAAGGCCCTTTCCTGGAGGATGGGCGCAGCCCGCAGCTCATCTCTCCGGTGGATGATGGTTACCGAGTTGACTATTCCACTCAGGTAATAGCTTTCGTCCATGGCAGCGTCGCCCCCGCCTACCACCACCACATCCTGATTGCGGAAGAAATTGCCGTCGCAAACTGCGCAGTAAGATACGCCCCTGCCGGAAAACTCGTCCTCGCCAGTTACACCCAGCTTGTTGTGGGAGCCTCCGGTGGCGATGATGATGCTCTTCCCCGTATATTCCTTATCGTAGGTCCTGATTACCTTGACCGCCTTGTCCAGGTCTTCAACTGCTTCGACCTCGGAGTAGTCGATGGTAGCGCCAAACCGGGTAGTTTGCTCTTCCATCATCATGGCCAGTTCCTGACCCTTGACACCCTTGGGAAAACCGGGGTAATTCTCGATTTCGTCGGTTATAAGTAACTGACCGCCAGGCCCCAGCGACTCCAGGATCAGGGTCTTCATCATGGCCCTGGTAGTGTAAAGACCAGCAGCCAGCCCGGCGGCCCCCGCTCCCAGGATTATCGCGTCATACTCAGCTTCCATCTATTGTGCAATCCTCCAACCTAATCAAAACTAAGGCAGTCGCCAAATGTGCCTCTTGCGGGGTGGTTCCATTTCAAGCAGATCGTCTGCTTGGGACTGCCTCACCACCATAATATTCTACAGTCTTGCGCAATCCCTCTTCCAGTGCAGTACCCGGAGTCCAACCCAAGTGTTCCAGCGCCTCGGAGCAATCCAGGAAGATCTTGTGTACGTCGCCGTGCCGGCGGGGCCGACGCTCGGCATCGTGGTGGAAGTTCAAGCTCCCTTTCAACAGATCATAAAGGCGGTTGATACTGGTCCCTACTCCGGTGCCGATGTTCATGGTGCGATTGTGCCCGCCATTTATGGCCTGAATATTGGCTTCAACGATGTCATCGACGTATATGAAGTCCCTTTCCTGTTCGCCGTCGCCAAATATCTGGGGCGGATTGCCATTAAGCATCGCCTCAATGAAAATGGGAACGACCCCGGCTTCCCCATGTGGGTCCTGCCTGGGGCCGTAAACATTGCCGTATCGCAGGTTAGTGAAATTCAGGCGGTACAGCCTGTGGTACAGGGCGATATACTCCTCTCCTACATGCTTCGAAAGTCCGTAGGGGGAAACGGGTTCCACCGCAGTTTCCTCGCTACAGGGGTTATCCTCGGGATCTCCGTAGATGGCCCCGCCGGTGGAGGCAAAGATAAACTTCTCCAGTCCTATCTTCCGCGCCGCTTCCAGCAGCTTCAGGGTCCCGATTACATTGACCTCGGCGTTGTCCACCGGGTGTTGCGCAGAACTGGCGACACTCACTCGCGCTGCGAGGTGAAACACCAGGTCGGGCTGTTCCCTGACGAAAATCTCGTCCGCAGCCGTTTGGGTGATGTCAGCGTGGTAAAAGGTGGCCGCCGAGTTCAGGTTCTGAATCTTTCCGGCGCTCAGGTTGTCGATTATCGCCACCTGAAACCCTTCGAACAACAACCGGTCAACCAGATGGGAGCCAATAAATCCGGCCCCCCCGGTTACCAGGGCCTTAAGCGAGTCGGCCATGCCTTACACACTCCATTTGTATCGGGCGATATGATACGCCTTGCGCAGGTTCAGCACAACGGGCGGTTGTCAGTGTAAGTGTCCAGAGGTGGTAAGTCGCCAAGCTCTGCAATTCGGGATGCCGGCCTTCGCCGGCATCCCGTAAGTATTAGGGGGAATTCAAACCGGAGACGGCAAGATTCCTGGTTACCGGCTCTCATCGGTTTTAAGTGCGGTGCTGATAAAGTAATCCCCTTAAAACCAAATAGCTATTTGTCAACAGGCAACGTCTTGTCAAGGCGATTTTTCACCAGGGCAGTCAATACAGCTTACAAATACCCAGTCCACAGAAGGGGCCATCCAAGCAAACACATTTAGCACTATGTTTCTGAACACAGGCCTCCGCTTGTTTGACGTAGACCCGGCTTCCTTCTTTGACGACCTTTCATGCGATCACTTTCCGTTAAACAGGAATTTTTTTAATTCCGTCCCATTCTGTCCCATTTTGGGCCATTCTTCGGTTTTTTGTATTTGACAAGAGTGGCCGCAATGGCTTCAATAGTACCCCCTTGGACCTCTCTTCAGATAGGAAGCGGGACAAGGAGCGGGCCATTTGGGGCCGTTTTGAGCCACTCCAAGAGATGAAGATCAGTCTTCAATGCCTGTTTGCTTGTCGCCCTTACGCCTTTCAGGGAACGACAATTGTTCTATGAATATGTTAGTAATGTGCTATTCGAAGAATCAAGGCGCAAGTGTCACAAGAATGCGATTCTGCGATATCTGCCGCTAGGAAGGGAAATATCTTGTGTGAGGCCCCGGAACGATTCGGACCTGATCCAGCAACCGGAGAGGCTTGCCTGGTCTTACGCATTCTTCCAGTGGACGGGAACCTTCGGGCCCGGACGAGGGCTCCTACGATACTAGCCAAGTTTGATACTGGCCAAGTTTGATACTGGCCATGTTTGAGGTTTCCGATTTCGCGGGCACGACACATTGGCACACTGTTGGAATGCCCTTGTTTTCTAGCGCCTCCGTCCCTCTTGCGAATGTGTCAATTCGGGTGGCGAAAAGCGGAGATGGCCGAGGAAGGCGGACAGGGCTGGTCTAAAAGCCACTGCTTCAGGCGGTCAGCCAACTGAATAGGATGCTACCGTCGAGATCGGGAGTGTTCCAACTCAGGTGGAATTTGGCGGGGAAGACACTTGGACGCCAGCCCAAGAAGGTTTCAAACCCACCCCTACACGGCCCAAACGACCCAAGGCAGAACGGTACCGAGGTGATCAGGAATCTGGTAGGGCATCCTGCCCTTGTGGTAGAGTTGCAACTGCCAATCAAGGGTTGTCCTTAACCTGGGCGACCGCAAAAGGGAGAAGGAAATGGCTGAACAGATAGGATTTATTGGCCTGGGAATTATGGGCAAGCCCATGGCCCGCAATTTGATGCAAGCGGGATATGAACTTACAGTCTACGACATCGTGGGCGAACCCGTGGAGGAACTGGCGACGGAGGGCGCGACTCCGGCATCTTCAGGCCGGGAGGTGGCGGCAGTTACCGACAAGATCATCACCATGCTGCCTGATTCCGCCGACTCGGAGCGGGCTATTCTGGGTCCCAATGGTGTGCTGGAGGGGGCCAAGCCCGGGTCCATTATAATTGACATGAGCTCCATATCTCCGATCATGTCCCAGAAGATAGCTGCCGAGTGCACTCTAAAGGGAGTGGAGATGCTGGACGCCCCGGTCAGCGGCGGCGAACCCGGCGCAATCAACGGCACCCTGGCCATAATGGTCGGCGGGAAGCAAGAAGTTTATGACCAATGCGTTGACCTGCTTGACATTATGGGCGGAACGGTCAACCTCACGGGCGATATCGGGGCGGGCAACACCACCAAGCTGGCAAACCAGATCATCGTCGCTCTCAACATTGAAGCGCTGAGCGAGGCGCTGGTGCTGGCCCAGAAAGCAGGCGTGGACCCGGAGCGGGTTTTCAATGCCATTCGGGGCGGGCTAGCAGGCAGCGCGGTGATGGAAGCCAAGGCGCCCATGATGCTGGACCGCAACTTCCGGGCAGGCTTCCGCATCAGGCTTCACCAGAAGGACCTGCGGAACGTCCTGCAGGCCGCCCAGGAACTGAACGTGCCCCTGCCGGCCACCGCATTGGTCCAGCAGATGCTGGGGTCCCTGGTGAACGACGGCGACCAGGAACTGGACCACTCTGCAATCCTTCACTTCGTGGAGAAGCTTTCCGACATTGAGGTCCAACGGGGGGGCTAAGAATCACAAGAAACAAGGCGGGGATGCCCAATAGATTGCGGGGAGCCGGTACTATTAGTCCGGCTCCTTTATTTCTACGACACATTCCACTATGACCGCGATGTTCCCGGGAAGGGCGGCCATTCCAGGGGCGGAACGAGCGTGGCGGCCGTCGTCACCGTAGAGTTCGACGAACAAGTCTGATGCGCCATCGATTACCTGGGCCTGGCCCTCAAAGGAAGGATCGCTGTTGGTGAATCCCACTACCTTGATAATGCGATCCACCCGGTCTAAATCACCAACCTCGGCCCTTATCCTGGACAACAGGTTCAGGGCACAGCAGCGGGCAGCCTGGTAGCCCTGCTCCAGGGTAAGGTCGTGGCCCAGCTTGCCCGATATGCGAGTGCCGTCGGCGGTACGGGAACCAACTCCCGCCAGCCAGAGCTGGTTGCCGCTGCGGCTGGCTGGCAGATAGTTGCCGGCCGGTTCGGGAGGGTCAGGCAACATGAGCCCCAATTCTTCAAGACGCTGCTCTATTCGAGACATCAGAAATCCTCCCACTGTTGGTTTGGTACCAATATAGACCTGAGAACATGGGCAGTAAATGGATTAATGGGCCCACTGGGCAGTCGGGCCGACCTGACGGACGCGAACAAGACACGTAGCGAATTGATAGGTGATGGTATAAGCCACAGGGTTTGCGTCGAGCCTGGTAGTCCCTTAGCCTGACATGGAGATAGTCGTCGCCAGTAATTCCCGTTCCAGATACCTACCAAGGGTCTTGGCAAAGGCAGCTCCCTTTGATCGAATTTGACCTCAATCGTGCCCTTCTCCTTACCTACGCCGGCGTGGGCGCGGCTTTCCTGGTGCTTGGCACTCTTGTCATCTTTACTGCCCTGATCGGTCGCTGGGGAGACTGGAGACTGCGCCGAGCACAGGCGAGGGCCGAAGAAGCGCAGGCTGTCGTCGCCTCGCAGCGGGAAGACAAGACGAGCGAGCTTGACCCGGGTGGAACGAACCCCGAATTGGCCGCTGTAATTGGAACGGCGGTAGCAATGGCAGTGGAAGCTCACCGCCGGGAGGAGGCAGCGAACCTGGCCTCCGATGCTGGAGACTCCGGGGCCGAGAACAACGGGTGGCGGGAGCAGGGACGCATGGCGGCGTTCGATGCCCGCCGACTGAGAGAAAGGGAGCGGTAGGCGGCGTCCCACACAACATACACTTTCAAGGCGCATTCGTATATTTCAGGCGTTTATGGAGTTTCTCCTAGAATCCGGATTTGCAAATCTTAGCTGGGGTAACGCTCTCCTGTTCTTGTTGGGGGGAGCGTTTATGCTGTTGGCCATTGGCAAGGGCATGGAGCCTTACGTCCTGCTGCCCATCGGGCTGGGCATTATCCTGGGGAACCTGCCTGGGACGGGGCTGATAGACTATGACCCTTCCGGAGAACTACAGTCCTCGGGTATCTTTGGGCTCATCTTCCACTTTACGCTGTCGTCGTGGAATATATTGCCGCCGCTGATCTTCCTGGGACTAGGGGCGCTGACGGACTTCGGCCCAATCATTGCCAACCCGAAGACGCTGCTGCTGGGAGCAGCGGCCCAACTGGGTATTTTTGTGGCCTTCTGGTCTGCGTTGGGCCTGGGGATGTTCACCTCCCCGGACCTGTTTACCCTGGAAGAGGCGGGCGCCATAGGCATTATCGGCGGGGCTGACGGGCCTACGACCATATTTGCTTCGGCAAAACTGGCGCCGGAACTGCTTGGCATAACGGCGGTAGTGGCCTACTCGTACATGGCAAGCGTGGTCTTCGTCCAGCCGCCCCTGATGCGCCTGCTGACTACGCAGCGGGAACGGCGCATCGAAATGAAGACCCCAAGGGAAGTATCCCGGACGGAGAAGCTGATCTTCCCCACGGGGGCCATGCTGATAATCATCCTCTTTGTTCCGGAATCGGCGCCGCTGATAGCCATGTTCATGATCGGCAACATCTTCCGGGAAAGCGGGGTGGTGCCCAGGTTGAGCAACGCGGCTTCCAACGAGGTGCTGAACATTGCCACCATCTTCCTGATGATCACCATCGGGGCGGAACTGACGGCAGAACGGGTGTTTGACCTGAAGACGCTGGCTATTCTCGCGCTGGGCATCGTGGCTTTCTCCTGTGGGACCGTTGGGGGGCTGCTGTTCGCCAAGGTGATGAACCTGTTTGTGAAGGAGAAGGTGAACCCCCTGATCGGTTCGGCGGGGGTTTCGGCGGTGCCAATGGCGGCGCGGACGGCGCATAACCTGGGACAACAGGCCAACCCCGGCAACTACCTTTTGCCCCATGCGATGGGGCCCAACGTGGCGGGGGTTATTGGCTCGGCGGTGGTGGCGGGCGTTTTTATTTCGATATTGGGATAGGGTTTGGGGACAGATTCGCTCCCGATGCCCAGGTTATTCCAGTTCCCGGAACCTGGCGTCGCGCCAGTCCATGGCGGCGCGCAGGCCCCTCTCGCGGCGGATGGTGTTGAATTCTTCCTGCTCGGGCGTGACGCTGGTGTCGAAGTGGGTCATGAGTTCCAGGTTGTGCTGGATGGTTGACAGAAACCCCATGCCCTCAAGTGCCCGGTTGACCGCGATTTTGGTCATCTTCACGCCCACTTCGGATATCAGGCAAATCTTGCGGGCGACCTTCTCGCACTCGCCCATCAGCTCGTCGTGGGGGACGACCCGGCTGACCAAGCCGATGCGGGCGGCTTCATGGGCGTCGATGGTTTCGCCGGTGAGCAGCAACTCCTTGGCGGTGGCCAAGTTGACGCTGAAAGGAGTTATCAGGAGCGGGGGACCAACGCCAGCGCGGATTTCGGGTTCGCCCATGATGGCCCGGTCCGACGCTATCTTGATGTCGCAGACCTGCACCAGTTCGCAGGCCCCGGCCAGGGCATAGCCGTTGACAGCGGCGATTACCGGCTTGCCCAGGTTCCAGACCTTCATGAAGGTGTCGATGTGGCTCTTCAGGTGGGCCCGCCACTGGTCGGGCTGCATGTCCTGGGGGTCCGATTCACCGGGTTCGCGGGTAATGTCAAAGCCTGCGGAAAAGGCACGGCCAGCGCCAGTCAGGATGACAACGCGAATGTCGGGGTCCTCTTCCACTACGTCCAGGGCTTCCCGAAACTCGGCCAGCAGGGCGGCGTTCAAGGCGTTGAGCCGGTCGGGCCGGTTGAGGGTGATGTAGCCGATGGCGTCTTTCTTTTCGTAAATGAGGTTCTGGAAGGTCACGTTGGCACTCCGGCACTGGCGGGAATTTGCTCTGTTGGAAGCAGCATGGGCTAACGCTTCACTCCCCATCCTTTTCGTCCCCTATCGACGGCTGACAGGGGTAGGTCAACGGCCATTTCAGGTATGAATTTGACTGTGGGAATGTCATGCTGAGCGGAGCCGAAGGGATCAGGATGACATTCCACGAAGGATCTAAAAACCTTGCCAGGAGCAACATTCCAGACCCGGACCATTTTAGATTCTTCACTCCGTGCAGAATGACAGTTATGCCGGTTCAGGCTGACCTGCCAATTACCGGAACCCCGAGGTAAGTACTCACCCCTGTCAGCCCGTCAAGGGGGAAGGGAAACCTAAACACCACCCTTAGCTGAAATTCGCCTGTCCTGGACCTCCGCCTACCTTCCCGCCTTTCCCCAACTTTGGGGGAAGGGACTTCCAGGAAAGGCCGTTAGTTGCCTTCTTTGATTTCGATGTGCTGGATCACCACTTCTTCCAAGGGCCGATTATTTCTGTCGGCGCGGGCCACGGATATGGCATCGGCTACCTCCTGTCCTGAAGTAACCCGGCCGAAAATAGTGTGGAGGCCGGTCAGGTGGATAGTGGGGGCCACGGTGATAAAGAATTGGCTGCCGTTAGTGTTGGGGCCGGCGTTGGCCATGGCCAGGATGCCGGCAGTGTCGAAGGCCAGGGAGGGCGCGATTTCATCCTGGAAGCGGTAGCCGGGGCCTTCGGTGCCGGTACCCGTGGGGTCGCCACCCTGAATCATGAAGTTGGGAATCACCCGGTGAAATATGACGCCGTCATAGAAACCCTGCCGGGCCAGGAAGACGAAATTGTTGACTGTTGCCGGCGCGTCCTCGGCGTAGAGTTCCACCGAAATGGTGCCCTGGTTGGTCTGAATATCGGCGGTGTAGGCGCCATCGGGATCAATCTCCATCCCAGGGGGCTGTGAATACTGGCGAATTGACTTGCCATCGGAAGTGGTCACCGATACCGGCGTAGGCGTCCCGATGACGGCCGGCGTCGGGGTGTCGGCGATCCTGGGAGTGGGAATCACATCGGGTATAGGAGTGGGCGTGGCCTCCTCCAGAGGAATCTCGCATGCGGTCAAAGCAATTATCAGGGCGAGCAGGGCGAAAGAAATTAACGCTTTCATGACTTATTCGGGACTCCCAACCAATCGGGTTTACCTAGTTTCTTTGTTGTTGAACGAAAATGGGAAGTTTAGCTCCCATCCTAATCCTCTCCTGTCAAAGGGGAGGGGACTCCAGCCCAGGGCAATCGCGTTTTACATTCAGACTACAGGTGGCGGACATCCGCCAGGCATAAGTCATGCCGCCCTCAGCTTGCCGAAGGGCCTAGAATCCTGCATGTCAGCCCGGTTACGGGTCCTCCTGTCGGCCTGTGGGATGGAGTTTAGATTCTTCACTCCGTTCAAAATGACAATTTAAGCATAATGCGATTGCCCTGGACTCTAGCCATAGTTTCCTTGAGGCCCGGCGCCAGGGGCATCGCCTGCGACGCCGGGCTTCAGTTTACGGCTAATAGGGGCGAGTAATCTTGGCCACTTCCTTCAAGGCTTCCAAGGTGAAATCGGGGGACTGGCAAAGGCTGATGGTCTTCTGCTCGTAATCGGCGATGGTCTCGACCATATCGGGAATCTGCTCGGCAATTTCGAAGGGTATGTTGGTGACGCCGTGCTTATCGCCGTGGAGGAGGTCGCCGGTTTTTACGGTCAGGCCGCCAATGTTAACGGGAATGCCGATTTCGACCAGATGAACGTAGGCGTGGGAGGCGGAAATTTCCTTGGCGAAGAACTGGAAGCCAAGGGCCTCCACCTCGTCAATGTCGCGAACGGTGCCGTCAGTGGCTACGCCAACGGCCCCGAGGGCCTTGTGGATGTTGCCCTGGACTTCGCCCCAGTATGCGCCCAAGGGCGGGTTGTCGATGTCGTGAAGGACGATGAACCGGGGTTCGGGGACTGAAACGATCAAGTCCCACCAGTCCTCGCGAGAGACGTTGCGGCCTTCGGGCTGGACGGCGCTGATAACGCCGGTGACCGCGTAGCCCACGGCCGGCGGCAGGGTGCGGAAGACGCCCTTGATTTCGGGCAGCATGAAGCCCTCTTCCTTGCCGCGGACGTTGAACCCCTCAATGGCGTTGCAGATGCTTGGGGTGTCGATCTTCCCCAGCGCCTCCATGGTTTCCTTGCTGATGGTCTGGTACACGAGCTAACCTCCTGAATTTGTTGGCCGGATAATTCTAACCCAGCAAAGTCAAATCTATGTTATTCGCAATATGCTTTCGAATACCGGACAAAGACGGCGTCAGGATGTTCGAAAGACAGGTACGAGCAGAAAGGTGAATCTCTGCGCGCTGAGGATACTCTAACCTCTCGCGGCCGTACTGGCAAGGATGACTGGTCATTAGCTATCCACCAAGAAACACGAAGATTAACTAAGATGGGATTTTTTGAATTTCGTCCCATATTGTCTCATTTTGTCCCATTTTGGCCCTCACGCCCATGGCCTTGTGCCGCAGGAGGAAGGGGTATTGTCCTTAGGGAGTGTCGTCATATTCAATGTCATTGCTACCAAGGCAGGAACCTCGACCTCAGCCCATCGAGGTTCCCGCCTTCGCGGGAACGACGAAGAGGGGCGTTGGGAGAGTTCTACCTTCAATTTGATGACGGCCTCCAGGCCTGGGCAGACACGCAGGTCTGCCCCTACGGTTGGCGTGTCGGAGCCTGGGCAGAGACGCAGGTCTGCCCATACGATGGGGGTTTTGCTATCGTTCGGGCCTTATGCCATGGCGAACCAGCGGGCCCAGAGCAGGGACAGGTCGGGTTTGGGCTTTGGGGCGGGCAGTTCCCGCAGGAGCAGGTGGTCGTATTTGCTCTCCCAGGCCCAGGGTAACAGGGCCAGCAGCATGCGCCGGGGTTCGGGGATGTTTCCCTTTTCCCGTACCTTGTCCAGGTAGTTGTGCAGGTGCATCCAGGTGGTGAGGTGGAATCCCTTGTCGGCAATCTTGCGGATTA
>DAOUHR010000112.1:0-12305 GCA_034428635.1 Dehalococcoidia bacterium | reverse complement strand
CGTCGGCCGTGTCCGCTCCGAGGGTCGGGCAACTTCCCCATTGCCTCAAGTATCGACAGTTCCCCCACAGTCTCCCTTGCACTCCTCATTCCACACCCCCCCTTCCTCACTCTCCCCACCTTACTCCTTTTCCCCTATATTCCCCAAGACTCTCCCTCCCTGTTTCTCATCAATAATCGAAAGACCCTGTTCAATGGGACAGGGCTATTGCATTTGGACATGGTTGACCAGATAGCCTTTTGCCAGCCAGCCAAGACGGGTGTGACCCGAGTTCGAGGTTCCTGCCTTCGCGGGAAAGACGGGTCATTCCCAGACCATTCGTGCGGTAGCCCCGATCACCAACTGGGGAGCGCTGGACTTCCAGACTCCAGCGAAAGTCGGTATGGCGATTGTTCGGACTGCCCAATTTTGGCACATCGCTCCTACCTGCCGGCGCTCAGAGGTCAAGGATTTCTTAATTTCCTGTCCCATTTTGTCCCATTTTGTGCCGTTTCGTATCTGACTACAGAGTCGGTATGGCACCTGATAACGCCCCGGCGAGCCACATCCCAGATAGGGAGCGGTCCTGAAGGTGGCCTAAAGTGTCCCAAAATGGCCCAGGCTGGGCCACGGCTGGGCCACGGCCGGCAGGAGAGGTAAAGCCGCCGCTGGCCTTGTCCGTGCTACCGATTCCCGGGAAGGGGAGCAGGCCCACCTGGAAATTATGTTAGGGGCATGTATTCCCTGATATCAAGAGGCCAGTGTCATGCGGCGGCGTTGTGTTTCCAAAGCAATCGCGTTCTTCAGCCAAAGGAACTCCCGGGGATTTCATGATGGCTGCTTTGCCAGTCGCGAAGTTCAAGGTTCCCGCCTTAGCGCGAACGACGGGTTTTCCCCATGTTGATGTGCTATAACCCTGGATAGCAATGAGAGGTTCAGAGTCGGCCTAAGTCTTTAGTCTCCAAGCACGCGACCATCCGGCGGCTCATATTCATTACCCCCCGTTTCCCCCAACCCCTCTCTTATATATAATGGCAACCGAAAAGCAGGGCCCGGCCAGCAAGCCGGGCGCAATTCTTGGAATCAAACGACCGAAACAAGGGAGGAGTTATGGCCGATTTCGTGAAGGTTGCCGCGGTCAGCGAGGTGTCCCCTGGAGATATGAAGGTGGTGGACGTGGGCGACGACCAGATTCTGCTGGTCAACGTGGGCGGGGAAGTGCACGCCTGCGACGACATCTGCAGCCACGCCTATGCGTCCCTGTCCGAGGGCGATTTGGACGGCTCGGAAGTCCAATGCCCGCTGCACGGCGCTATCTTTAACGTCAGGACCGGCAAGGTGCTGACGCCCCCGGCGGTGGACCCGCTGCGCACCTTCGAAGTACGGGTGGAGGGTGATGATATCCTGGTAGGCCCGGCCCGGGAAGGCGAAGGTTAGCCCCCTCCGCCAGCCTGAGTAGTCCATTCTGACTGGTAACGTTATCCACGAATGGGTCGTGAAGCCCGCCTTCGAGTCGGGGTTTCGGGGCCCTTCTTGGATGCTTTTTTGTTGGGACGGGTTGGCCAGGAGTGCGGGGAGGCGTCCGGGGAGGGTTAGCGGGGCGTCCCGAATTCGGGGAAGGGCCAGTAGATAAGCCACACCTTGCCCACTACATTTTCCTCGGGGACACCGCCCCAGTTTCGGGAGTCATTGCTGTGGGACCGGTTGTCGCCCATGACAAAATACTCACCGTCACTCATTCGGCGCGGTGGCATATTGCCGTCGAAGGGTTCGCCCAGATAGGGTTCCGTGTGGATGGCGTCGTTGACCAGCACCTTGCCGTCCACTATCTCAACCTTATCCCCTGGCCTCCCGATAACCCGCTTCACAAAGTCGCGCTGGGGTTCCCCGGGGAAGTGGAACACTATTATTTCGCCCAGGCGCGGGGGCCGGAAAGGGCGGCTGACGTCGGACTTGTCCACATTCCAGAAAGGAACAATGCGTGAAAAGCGTTCAACGTCGAAGGTGAAGTAGACCAGCTTGTTGACCAGCAGGTATTGCTGTCCTTCCAGGGTGGGCGCCATGCTGGAACCCTCCACCCGGAAGTTCTGGGCGCTGGCTTGTATGAGGATGAAAACCACAATGGCCAGGGCCAGGGCTTCCACGATTTCCCGCACTACTGAAGACATGCCTTTAGCATCACCAGTTTCGAGAGTAACCCGATCCCTGTCCGTCCGCCCCCCAAAACGCCCGTTTAATTTAGACTACCTGTCAGTCAATAGCAATAGGAAATTGGCAGCATCCGGAGTCTACTGAACTGGCCAGTACGCTGCCTGTGGGGTCTTGTTTCTTGCCCAGTCAGTGGACATTCCCGATTATTCGTGGATAATCTGCCCTATCCCAAAGTCCCTGAGGAGGAATGACAGCATGCCCTGGCAATACCATTTCGAACTGCTCACCCGGCCCTATGGCGGCGTAAGCGAAGGTCCCGTCTGGAACGGCGAGGCAATTCTCTTTACCCACATTCCCAGCAGCCGCATCATGCGCTACGACCCAGACTCCGGCGCCATCACCGAGGCCCGGGGCGGCACCAACCATACCAATGGCCTGGCCTTCGACGCCCAGGGCAACCTGTTCGGCTGCTGCTCCGGCGGCCGCTCCATAGTCCGTTTTGACCACGATGCCATCGTGACCGTGGCGGACCGGGTGGACGGCCAGAAGTTGAACACGCCCAACGACCTGGCCATCGACCGCCGCGGGCGCATCTGGTTCACCAACCCCTGGAACGCCGGGAACATCGACCCCAGCGAGGTTGAAGAACTGGACAACCGCTCGGTACTGCGGGCCGACCCCCAGTCCGACGGCAGTTACACGGTAACCCGGGTTACCTTCGACACCACCATGCCCAACGGCATCCTGGTGTCCCCCGACCAGCGCACTCTGTACGTGGTGGAGAGCAACAGCGAGCGCATCGACATCAACCGGGAACTGCGGGCCTACCCCATCAACGATGACGACAGCCTGGGTTCGTACCGGACGCTGCACAGCTTCGGCCGGGACGCCAACGCGGTGCACCGGGGCATTGACGGCATGTGCTTCGACGCCGACGGCAACATCGTGGCCACGGCCGGCTGGGAACTGGGCGGCCCCGGGCCCATGATCTACATCTTTTCGCCCACGGGACGGGTGCTGGAAACCCATCCCATCGCCTGCAACCGGCCCACCAACGTGTGCTTCGGAGGCCCCGGCCTGTCCACCCTGTACGTTACGTCAACCGACGGACACTTCTACCGGGCGGATACCGACCGGGTGGGTTGGGCTATCTATCCCTAGCGGGATAATTTAGAATTAGAAATTAAGAATTGGGAATTAAGAATGAATGGCTTGTATTGACCGAATTCTTGATTCCTAATTCGTAACTGATTGCGGGGGCAACCCTATGAGCATGAATCTTAGCGGACATGGCTTCACCCGGCAGCAATTGCGCCAGGGCGGCGGCCGGGGCACCGGCAACGATCACGTGGAGGACCTGTACGGCTGCACCGAGCTTTTCGTTTACCAGACCCCCAACCGGAAGGTAACGGGCTTCGAGTCGCTGAAAATGTTCATCGAGTCCGAGGGATGCGAGATTATCTTCACCGCCGATGCGCCGCCGGAGTTGAGCGAATACGAGACCATGCGCATCACCCAGCGGCAGGGGCAGCCCATACCCCCGGCGGTTGTAAAGCGGTGCCATTCCTGGGCCCACCAGCGCAACTTCCTCCACAGCTTCTTCAAGCCCATGTACCGTTAGCGCGCCATTCCACCAATGGACGCCGATTTTCACTCATGGCGTGAAGATGGTCGGGCGTCCAGAGTTGCTCTATATACCCAATGCGCCAGGTACGGCAGACGGCTGAGGACTTCCTCATGATTGCAGACGCCCAGACCCTCCAGGAACAGTTGCAGGAGATTGAGACCGCTGCCGTGGCAATGGCGTGGGGCGCCGGACGAATCTTGTCCGACCAATTCGGCCGCCAGCTTTCCATCGAATACAAGGACAAGAACCAGCTTGACCCCGTAACCTCCGCTGACAAGGCCACCCAGGAATATCTAGTAAAGGAAATCACCCGCCTGTTTCCGTCCCACGGGATCCTGGGCGAAGAGGGTTCGGACGAGACGGACCCCACTGGCCCTGCTCCCGATTTCCTCTGGGTGCTGGACCCGCTGGACGGCACCACCAATTTCCTCAACGGCCTGCCGGTCTACGCTTCGTCCATTGGCATTCTGCACCGGGGACGGCCAGTGGCCGGGACGTTGTACATTCCCTGGCCCTCGCCCGGGGGCGGGTTTGTGCTGCACTGCCGTCGCGACGGCGGCGCCAGGTTCACGCCGTCGGAAGGGGCAGCCAGCGAACCGGTAGCGGTCTATGCCTCGGAGAAGCCCGTGGGCAACCGTTTGATTGGGCTGCCAGGATTTTTTGTCCAGACCACCAAATTCGGCAAGCCCGTAGGCCGCAACCCCGGGGAGCTGCGCACTACTGGCAGCATTGCCTACGAACTGGCCATGACCGCCTGCGGGGTGCTGCAGTACGCCATCATCGGCGCGCCCCGCATGTGGGACATGCTGGCCGGCGCAATAGCGGTGCAGGAGGCCGGCGGCACGGTTATGACCAGGCTGGCCAAAGAAAAGCAGTGGCACGCCATGGACTCGCTGGTGCCCACGTGGGAAGAAAAACCGCCAACCCTGAAGGAACTACGGCAGTGGGTGGCCCCCCTGGTAGCGGGCAACCAAAGCGTGGCCCCCCTGATAGCCCACAACATGAAGCGCCGCTTCAGGCCGGTGGCGCTGGCCAGGCAGGTGGGGAGAAGGGTGAAGGGGAAGTTTAGGGGAAAGTGATTGAATAAGCGGCGTAAACCATGCGATTTAAGGAGACATGGAAATGCCACAGAAGATTCGGATGTGGGAAGTAACTAAAGCGAACACTCTCACAGAATTAGCCAGTACCGAAATTACTTTAGAGGCGCGCTTAGAAGATTGGCTGGAAAACGATATCTCGATGATTGATCAGGACCTGCTTGTTATCGGGCGACAGGTACGTACCGATTTTGGCGGTGAAATAGACCTGCTATGTTTGGACAGCGCCGGAGACACGGTGATAATTGAACTGAAAAAAGGCAAGACTCCTCGCGATGTAACGGCCCAAACTCTGGACTATGCTTCGTGGGTGAGGGACTTAGGCATTGAGCAAATCGAGGAAATAGCGTCCCATTACGGGAAGCTGGAGGGCCCACTGGATGTCGTATTTGAGGAGAAATTCAGGAGTCCGTTGCCTGACACACTGAACGTAAACCATCGTTCTCTAATTGTCGCGGAGGCTATGGACGCAAGTACAGAGCGGATTGTCCGTTACTTGGCAGGCTTGAACGTACCCATCAACGTTACCAATGTGCAGCATTTCAAATCTGCCGATGAGCGAGAAATGTTAGCCCAAGTCCATTTGGTCGAACCGGAAGCAACACCAGTCAAAGAGTCATCGAAGTCCAAGCGAAGGTACAATAGGAGCATAATAGTGCTTCTAGATCAGGCCGACGCGAACGGAATCGGCCCCTTGTTTCGCCGAGTAAGGGAGAAAGTCCGGTGGTTTCTTGACGCCGTTGTATACGAGGACCGAGTCTGGTATCGATGGCGTACTACCGATGGCAGTACTCCAACTGTGTTGATTGTTCGGGCCATTCCCGCCGACGACGATGGCGGCTTGAGATTCGTCGTACACGCCACACGCCTCAAGGCTCATCGGGACATAAGCCTAGAGGACTTGAAATCCCTGTTGCCGGCAAGCACCCAAGAAACCGATAGTGTGCGTACTTGGCCGAGTAGTTCTGAGGAAGAGAAAGCCAACGGAATTGGCTTGGAGGGGACTTTCCACACCTCCGAAGAAATAGACAAGTTTATTGACGGGTTGCGAGGAAGCAAAGTACCGAGTCCAACTGAATCTTTATGAATAAAGGGGCGGGATTGAGACCTGCCCCTTCATTTCTCAACCCATCCTGTTAATCCTGTCCATCCATGTTAGTTATCTATACACTATCCGGCTCCCACCCCCAGGGCCTGGGGCCCCAGCCGGCCTCGTATACCTCGCCCCGCTTCACCGTCAGCACCGGCACCACCGCCTTTTCGGTGCGGCGGGTGCCGCCCACCACGTCGTAGACCACCCAGTCGCCTTCGGTCATGTCCAGGACCGAAATGTCGGCCTGGTGGCCCACAGCCAGCGAGCCGATGCGGTCTTCCTGACCCAGGGCTTTGGCCGGGTTCAGAGTGGACATCTCCACCACCTGCTCCAGGGTAAACTCCATGGCCAGGAAGCGGGTCATCATCTCGGTCATGCTGTGGACGGTCAGCTGCCGGCCGGGCAGGGTCAGGTCGGTGCTGATGCAGTGGGGCAGCAGGCCCTGGTCCAGCACCCGCTGTCCCACGTCGAAGCTGAAGTTCATGCGGCCGTGGGCCGTGTCCAGCCACACGCCCCGTTCCTGGGCCTCCTTCGCCTCGGGGACCAGCTTGCCCTCGGAGTCGATAACCCCGCCGGGGTTGGCGGTGAACAGGTGGGTTACGATGTCGCCCTCCTCCAGGATAGGCAGCAACTGGTGTATTACCTTCTCGTCGTACCGCTTTTCGGTGTCGCCGATGTGGACCATGAGCTTGACGCCCGACTCGACGGCGGCGCGCTTGGCCATGCGGGGCATTTCCATGCCCATAATCTCCAGGGCCGGAGACACCATGCGGGCCTTGATGCCGAAGATGGTGTCCCGGTTCTGCTCTACCACCTGGATGGTGCGGTCCAGGTCGATGCTGGCGGGGCTGAAGATGTCCGGTGTCGTGGCCAGGCCGGTGCGGCAGATGTGCAGGAAGGGAATTATCTCCGTGGCATTGTTGGGGATGATGTGGCGGGGGAAGCCGCCGTAGGTATCGCAGCCGGAACTGCCGGCGTCCACCATGGTAGTGACGCCAGCGCGAACGCCGCCCAGGTCGGCCTCGACGCCGTTGCCGTTAACGCCGTCGTAGATGTGGGTGTGCAGGTCGATCAGGCCGGGGGTTACCAGCTTGCCCTTGACCTCCACCACCCGGGCGGCCTCAGACTCGGGGATGTCCACCGCGACAAGGGCAATCTTGCCGTCCTGCACCGCCACATCGTTGGGTCCGTTGATGTTCTGGGAAGGGTCGATTACCGTACCGCCCTTGATAAGCAGGTCGTACATGTCGCCTCTCCTCATTTAGATTCGCTTAACGGTGTGCTCTCACGACTCTTGAAGGGTATCCAGATTGCGTGCTATTTTGGTTTAACCGCACCAAAAAATCCAGTGGTTCGCCAAAAGGAGCCGGGACATGCGTTATCAAGTGGTGCTAATCAAGTCGGATGAAGGATTCGCCGTGCACTGTCCCGCTTTGCCCGCGTGCTGGTCACAAGGGTCGACTCAGGAAGAAGCGCTGGCAAATATCACTGCTGCTATCTCAGAATACCTGGACTACGTCGCAAGCGAGAGTGACGCGAGAAGGGAATTGTTGGTACAGGAAGGACGTAAGGAAGGCTGCCAGGTGCAAGTGTGCGAAGTCCAGGTAGCAGTCTAAATGCCACGATGTCCGGGCATTAACTATCAGAGAGCCGTCATAGCATTTACCAAGGTTGGGTTCAGGGTAGTCCGGCAGGGTGGTCATATTATAATGACCAACGGCGAAGTAGCTTCGGTCATTCCCCGCAATAACCCCATTAATGCCTAAACGATGGCCGGAATAATATCCAGAGCAGGAATGACTGTGAGCCAGTTCCGGGAACTGCTCTAGCGTGTAATACCAATAATCGACAAACCCGTTAGCCCATAGTACTGGTTTCGGTTCTGAAATGGACTCCAGCCCATGTCACGCCGGCCGGGTGGGGAACTACGGGAAGCTGCGGGTGTTGAAAAGGGCGCCCACCGACTGGCCCACGTGAATTCGGTTGATGGCCTCGCCCAGCAGGGGGGCGACAGACAAGACCTTTACCTTGTCCGATCCCTTGGTGGGGTCCAAAGGCAGGGTGTCGGTTACTACCACTTCCTCGAAGTCGCTGTCTTCTATGGCATCGTAAGCGCGGCTGGCAAATACCGGGTGGGTGGCGCAGCAATAGACCTCAGTCACCCCGGCCTCCATCAGGGCGTGGCCAGCGTTGACAGTGGTGCCGCCGGTAAGAATCTCGTCATCAAAGGTCAGGGCCACCTTGCCCTTGACGTCGCCAATGACGTTCAGGGTTTCGGAGTGGTCGGCGTTGTCGATACGGCGCTTTTCGATTATGGCCAGGGGGCAGTCCAGGTACTCGGCCACGTCGCGGGCGCGCTTGGAGATGCCGATATCCACGGCCACGACCACCAGGTCCTCAATCTCCTTGGCCTTGAAATAGTCGGCCATGATGGTCATCGCGGTCAATTCGTCTACGGGAATATTGAAGAAGCCCTGGATCTGACCGGCGTGCAGGTCAACGGTCAGCAGGCGGTCGGCCCCGGCGGTGGTCAGCAGGTCGGCCACCAGGCGGGCGGTAATGGGCACCCGTGGCTGGTCCTTTTTGTCGGTGCGGCCGTAGCCATAATAGGGGATTACGGCGGTAATACGCCCGGCCGACGCCCGCTTGCAGGCGTCGATCATGATGAGCAGTTCCATCAGGTTGTCGTTAACCGGGGCGCCGGTGGGCTGGATTATGAATACATCCCGCTGGCGGATGTTCTCCATAATGCGGACAAAAGTGTTGTCGTTGGCGAACTTGAACACCTCGGCTTGGCTCAGGGGAATGCCCATGTAGTCGCAGACCGACTGCGCCAGAACGGGGTGAGAATTTCCGCTGAAAATTCTCAGGGTATCGGTATCTACCAACGGGCCTTTAGTATAAGTCATAGTAGCGGACTGCCCGGGGTTGCCGGAGGCAGCCATACCCCCTTCCTCATGTTCGACCGGCGGCGTCGCTGCCACCGCAACCGGTCTGCTACCGGAAAAAGAACCCTTTCAAAGGCCCCGCACTATCCCCCGGCAAGCCGCCAATATGGCCCCGTCCAAAGGCTTTGCGATTATAGCACAGGGGCAGGGGCCAA
Organism: Dehalococcoidia bacterium; assembly: GCA_034428635.1. Lineage (GTDB taxonomy): Bacteria > Chloroflexota > Dehalococcoidia > Lucifugimonadales > UBA3495 > Bin22. Next base: position 3,255 of record DAOUHR010000112.1, on the reverse strand, counting down.
AAAAGGCAAGAATGGGAGCCGGGCAGGGCAATCGCATTATGTCTAAATTGTCATTCTGAACGGAGTGAAGAATCTAAACTCCATCCAACAGGCCGACTGGGGGACCCGTGACCTGGCTGAAATGCAGGATCTTAGGCCCTTCGTCAAGCTCAGAGCGACTTGTCCTATGCCTGGCGGATGTCTGCCACCTATAATCTGAATCTAAAACGCGATTGCCCTGTGGGATCTGGGCAGGCAATCGCATTTGGAATCTATTGACCAGGTGGCCCGTTCCCTGATTGCTGAAACGGGTCTGCCCCGGGTGTAAGGTTCCCGCCTTCGCGAGAACGGTGGACTTTTCCCGAGTTGAATTGCGGTTGCCCTGAGACTTGACCCACGCCTCTTCATTGCTCGGCGATTCTGCCAGTATGCGTTGTTTTCTCCGGGCCCCCTGCCGATGCGGAGCGGATACGCTGGTGGTCGAAAGCCCATCTTTGCTTGCTGTCAATCCACCGGTTGGACGGAGTTACGGCTGACTTCGTGACGATTGGCCAACTCCGACTGGCTTGCCCTCCTTCGACTGCTCTTCTCTGACATACGCCACTGCCGCTTGGTCAGGGGCGATAGTTTGGTATGCTTAGTCAGTCAGTGCAAATCTCGGCTACGCGAGGCGACAATGAATCCCTGGAAGTTGATTGGCCAGGCGACAACTCCTGGCGGAGGAGCGGAACTTGTTCTGTACCAACGGGGCTCTGAGTTCTCAATCAAAGCGGATAATTGGGAACTCATGAATAGTCGTACTTACGGATCAGAAGAAGTTCTAGCCAAACTGGGGTGTCAAAACCTGTCAGCACACCCCAGGGCTCGTGTCCTGATTGGCGGGTTGGGCATGGGATTCTCGGTGAGGACAGCCCTGGACATCCTCGGCGAGGATGCCCGAGTGGTAGTCGCAGAGTTGGTACCGGCCGTCGTTGAATGGAACAGGGGAGTGCTTGCTGATCTTGCCGCCCGCCCTCTTGACGACGCAAGGGTTGAGCTTCATACAGCCGACGTTATCCAACTGATAAAGGCCGGCGAAGGTCTCTACGATGCCATCATGCTTGATGTTGACAATGGCCCGGAGGCGATAATACGAAAGGGCAACGACTGGCTTTACAGCAATTCGGGGCTGGCCACTGCCCACACCGCTTTACGAAGGGGCGGTACATTGGCGGTTTGGTCTGCAGGTCCTCAAACGGCATTCGTGAAACGGCTGCGCGGTAACGGCTTCGAAGTTGATGAAGTCAAGGTGCGGGCGCACGGCAAAAGCAACCGCAAAGGAGGCGCACATCATGTCGTATGGCTTGCAAAGCGCCGGTGATGGATAAAACCTTACAACCGTGTGGCCCACGTCGCTGTACGGGAATCAGCCCGAACTAAGTGAGAGGTCCACCTCTACAGATAGTAACCGGCGTATGAACATCCATTAGGGAACCTCTGAATAAGTCCCTTCCACCTCGACGGGGGAAGGCTAGGATGGGGGTGATGTCGTTAGCTTCCTATCTGAAACTATTGGGCTTGCATGCTCAAATTGGTGTGTCGAATCACCGCCAATGACTTGTTAAGAGTTTCCTTAGCAGTGTGACGGTTCAAAGGGAATACCCGTCGGTTACGGCTTGAATCTCAAACGCCATGAGTTCTTACGGCGTTCGGTTGGCGAGCGGCTTCATCGCATGGCAGTGCAGTCCACCGGGGGCCTCAAAGTATCAAGTCCTCCTCGCGTTGCTAATTTTTTGTCGCTGGGTTACCGCCGAAACCTTACGGAACGAGAATGGCGGAAACGCAATATTGCAATACCAAAACCGGAAGCATGACCGATATCCAACTCCTTCCGGAACCGCAACTGTGCCAGCCCGGAAATTGCAGCCTCGCACATTACGGTGCAGTTCAGCCTGCCCCCATATCAAGGCCCAGGATACGTTCTGCATTGCCGTGGTTGATCAGCTCGCGGTCGGACTCCGGGCAGTCCAGTCCGTCGACCATCTCGTTGAATATCTCAAAATTCGGATGGCCGAAGGGGTGGTCGGTACCGTAGAGGAGCCGGTCTGCCCCGAACATACGGTAGCAGTATTCCAGGGCCTCCGGACTGTGGGATACAGTGTCCACGTACAGCTTGTCGAAATAGAACTGGGAGGTCTGGTCCAGTTCTATCCAACCTTCAGGCGCGGTCCATTCGTCAATCATACGGCCCACTCGGCCCCGGATGAAGGGTACGAAGCCGCCCGTATGGGGGACGATCAACTGCAGGTCCGGATATTCCTGAAAGACACCGCTCATCACCATCCGCACCGTGGCCAGGGCGGTATCGAACATGAAGGCCATTCCGGGAACCAGGGGCCGGTGGTCGATGCCGTTCATGTTAATGGGGGCCGTCGGGTGCATGTTCATTGGCACTCCCAGGCTCTCGATATGCCTGAATACCGGCCAGAATTCCTTGCTGTCCAGGGTCTTCTGGTTGATGTTGGAAAAGATATAGACGCCTTTGAAGCCAAGCTGGTTTACGCAACGGTCGATCTCGGCGATGGTGTGCTCAATGCTGTGCCAACCCAGGGTGGCCCAGGCTTGGAACTTGCCCGGGTGGGTCTGCATCACTTCGGCAAGGTGGTCGTTGATGCGTGAAGCCCAGGCATCGGCGTCCGGACTGCCCAACAGCTCCGGCCCCGGCATTCCGTGGCTCAGCACCGAAATGCCTATGCCAAGGTCCTCCATATCTCTCAGTTTCTGGTCAACATCGGCGTGGGACAACGGTGAAGCGTGCAGATACCCGCCGGTGCAGCTTACGAAATAGGTCCCGCCTTGCAGGACACCCTGGGGCAGGGAACTACGGCCGGAAAGATATTCCAGATATGGCAGGTAGACCAGGTGACTGTGGACATCAATGCGCATTAATTTCCTCCCGTTCTCCTCTAAAATGGCGGCGCGTCTCCAAGCCATTCAGAAACGCAGATTCTCAAGGGGGTGTCCTGAAAATCATAACAGATGGTACGTTGCAGTTGTGAGTGTGAACGTGAGGGGCAGGGCAATCGTATTATGTTTAAATTGTCATTCTTGTATGTGTTAGCTAAATCGATGACAAAAGTTGCAAGGTCTCCAGGGGAGTCTTGCCCTTGAGGCCCTGGTGGGGACGAGCGGTGTTGTAGTAGATCAGGTATTGCTGCAGTTCATTCTGCAGTTCCTCCACCGTCTCGAAGGTAGTTCCCTCCAGCAGGTCCTCGTTCAGAGTTCTCCAGAACCGCT
>DAOUHR010000111.1:0-7704 GCA_034428635.1 Dehalococcoidia bacterium | reverse complement strand
CGGTCAACTCTGCCATGCCAGGTATCGTACAACGGAGAGCTACTCCCGTCAATTTCCGCCTGAGGACGGGACGCCGATGACCCACCATTGGCTAGATGAAGAGCGGGAGGCTTGCCTCTTGGGGTGCTTAACAAGTCTGCTACACAAAGATGTTACGGAAAGGCAAAACTGCATAAGTGATGGACTGGCCCAATGTAGCCACGCGGATCTGACTCCGTAGGCGGGGCCCCCGACCATGCCCACTTCCTCATCCATGGACACTCACATTGCGCTGACCAATTATGGACCGCGGTTCGACAGTTCGGGTTCAAGTCTCCAAAACAAATCGAAACGTGAAGGTTCTTGATTTTGTCCAGTCTGGTGGGCCTGACAGAACAGCACGTGATGGGCGTGCGGCGGGATAACCGACCAACCGGGGTCGTGCGCCCCGCATGGCCGCTGCCGGAAGCAATGGTGGTATTGGTATCCAGGGCCAATCTAACGGCCTCCGTGGCGGCGCTGGCCACTTGGGGCCCGTTGTTGAAGAGGCCAGCAAAAAGGACACGCAATGGTGTGGCTGATTGTCGCTGCCACCGGCGAGCAACGAACTGGAGCCATTTCCAGGTTGCGGCTTCAACGGGCATGAACACCGGGAGGAGGACCGCAGTTCCGGCGCCTGCCCTGCGGGAGACCTCCAGAGCTTGGGGCAGGGATGGCCCACCCTGCTCGAGCAGGGCCTCCGTTACCAGCCAGGCAGGATGCTTCAACCTTAGGTCATCAGCCAGGGAGGACAGTTCATCAGCGGGCTGCCGGGTGTAGAGACTCCCCCTCCCGATCAGAACGACGGCGACATCCGGTCCATCAGGCTGGGTGTCTTGTTGGCTTATGGCTTGCGTTCTACTCAGGGGGTTTCCTCGGTTTAGCGCTTAATGCGGGTTCTGGGGCACCGGGTGCGGCTGCTGTAAGGGTGACGGACAGTCAGCCGCTCTCCGCACTGAGTTCCTGCTCTGGGCGTGGACGTCTGATTCGGCCTTTTGCTTGTCCTACTTTCCAGACCGTCACGCCACCACGGGCGTCCAGGGCGGCGAGCCCGCTTCCGTCAGGCCGCCAATATAATTCGGCCACCGAGGCCCCAAGATCCTCCGCCCCTACCGGTCCGCCTTTTCCATTTCTCTGCACCGACCACACAACCACTGCGCCATCTCGTCCCCCCGATGCCAAACGCATCGCGCCGGGCGCAAAGGCCAGCGTGGTGATGGGTTGAACATGAAACTTTAGAACGCCGGGCCGCGTGCCTTCGGGTCCCTTTCTCCGGAAGCTCCAGACCGTCACCGCGTCACTGCCTCCGGTGGCCAAAAGGGTGCCGGTATCATCAAAAGCCAGGGCCGACGGCTTGGCAGGATATCCGAACATCTCGGAGTCCTCTCCCGAGGAGCGACGCCAGAAGTGCACTGAGTTGTCCTGGCTGCCGCAGACGACGATGCCCCCGTCCGGGCTCAGGACCATCGACACCAAAGATCCCTGCCACTCCAGTTTCTGCCGAGTCCCGCCGGTGGCCGCGACGAAGAAGGTCACTCGGCCGTAACAGGCCGTTGCCAGTTCCTCTGGGCCCGACCAGGCGATGGCGCTAACGGTGCTGGGATGATCATCAGACCGCCAGACCTCGGCGCCGTCCACGTCATAGACACAAACCTGCCGGGAGCAGGAAGCCGCCAGTCTTTGACCGTCCTGCGACCATGTCACGCTGTCCACCCAACCGCTTCCGACGTCGATGGCCCGGGTTACCTGGCCCTCGACGGCATTCCAGAGCAAGACTCGTCCGTCCTGGCCGGCCGTAGCAAACACGCTTCCCTTTGGGTGGACAGCTACCGAGAGCACACCGCCGTCATGAACCCCGCGCTGCCCCCAGGCGGCCGCGCCAGACTCACCGTCAAAGGCGTAAACGCCACCCTCGGCATCGCCGACCACCAGGGCTTCACCGCCCTGGCTCCAACCCCCGGCCATGGCGTAATCGCCGACCATCGCAGACCAGCCCCGGCTGAGAACTCCCATCGGGCTGCCGGCATCTAAATCAGACATGCTTCGAACCCCTCCCGCATACTCTGTCCATCGAGGTTTCGGCCAATGAAGACGAGCTGATTGAGGCGGGGATCATCCCCCCATTCGCGATCCGGCTGGCCGTCAAAGAGCATGTGAACGCCTTGGAAGACGAAGCGACGCGACTCCCCCGCAACGCTGATGAAGCCCTTCATCCGGAAGATGTCCACCCCGCGATCCCGGAGCAGTTGGCCAAGCCAGGCGTTGAGCTTTTCGGGATCGGCGTCGCCGTCTATCTCGATGGAGATTGATCCCACCTCGTCGTCGTGCTCGTGCTGGGCGACCCAGGTTCGCTCGGCTACGGCGGGAACCGCCGCTCCCTTGATGCGTTGTATGTCTGTCTCTGTCTCTTCGCAGGCAGGCTCGGAGCAAAAGTTGCCCCCCAGTTTGAAAGCCTCTCCATCCGCGTTCCTCAGTTGAAGATCGAATTCCTCCGCGAGGTGCTGGGCGTAGAGGCCAACCCTCCCCGGCGTAGCGACCTCAAAGAAGAACGACTTGCGTCCTGGGGAATCGAGCTGGAGGCTCACATGCTTGTTGAAGGGAATCTCTCCCCCCGGCTGAATGAATTCCGCAGGTTCGGCGTACTCCCGGACACACCACTCCGCACCCTCCCGGAGGGCAGGGTCATCCGTGGCCTGGCCAGACAAGACAACCAGCGACATCGCCGGATCGGGTCCCTCGGCGAGGTTGAGTTCGTAGCGGCCGGCATCGAGCGAATAGACCCCCGTCCATTCGAAGGGATACTCCGGCTCGAGGAAGGTGGGACGACGCTCGAGCACCTCGTTCAGGTTGAAGGCGCCGAGGTCGAGCACGGTTTCTACCGGTACGTTCGCACGCTCGCTGCGCACTACTCGCGCCATCCGGTTCATGCCCCGGAGCCGAGCCTCCAGGCCATCAAGGGCCTCGCCGTTGACGAGGTCCGTTTTGTTAAGGACCAGAACGTCCGCGAACGCGATTTGCTCTGTGCTCTCGTCGCTTCTGCCCAGCTGCTGCTCAATGTGGGCGGCGTCAACCAGCGTGACGATACCGTCAAGCGCGTATTCAGCGCGAAGCTCCTCGTCCATGAAGAATGTCTGGGCGACCGGACCGGGGTCGGCGAGCCCCGTGGTTTCCACCAGCACATAGTCGAACTTGTCCCGGCGCTTATTGAGATTGTTGAGCACCCGGATCAGGTCTCCGCGCACCGTGCAGCAAATACAACCGTTTGACATCTCGAAGACCTCCTCGTCAGCGTTGATGACGAGGGCCTGATCGATGCCCACCTCCCCATACTCGTTCTCGATGACAGCAATGCGCTTGCCGTGCTGTTCAGTCAAGATCCGGTTGAGCAGGGTTGTCTTGCCAGAGCCGAGAAAGCCGGTGAGGATAGTAACTGGTACTCTATGCTCCATGGTCATATCGAATCCTCCTGCAGTGTATAATGCGATACTGTATCAATCCAAAATTCTATTTGCCGCCGATTTAACTATTTGGATGACCTACCAGTTGGGGATTGCACTCCGGCGCTGTCCAGTGGGGGCCGTAGGCCAGCGCCCCCTTCGCCGGTTCGTCTTGCCAGGGGTCACTCACGCCTGGCTAACGGGAGGCAGCCCGGTAATTGCGTTAAACCGGGCGCACTTACCTGCTCCGTTGGGTCCGGCGACGATCCTCAAGGTACCTGTGCTCACAGCGACGGTACCCTTGTTCGGGCACTTGTACCCGTCCAGTTCCACGCTGCTCACCCAGGACGCTATGGGGGAGGGTCATCTTGCCGGGACTGGGTAAGCCGGCGATGATGACAACCGGTTCTTTGTGCTGTGTGCTCATAGTGTATCCCCCATATAAATGCATTGCGATGGCATATCATTAACAAACTGCAGTCATCAAACGAAGCCAAACACCTAAGGATGACATAGCTGATATGCGGTACCAATAGGGAAACATACACCGCCGGCGCTGTCATTGTCAACCAGGAGAATTAACCGGCGTTCCTGAGGTCCTTTAGCGCTGGATCAGCTTGGGGCTGAGGCAGGCCAGCGCAGAGAAGCAACCGAGCATGGCAATGCTTTTTTCCGCTTCCGTGTTCCACCGCACCGGCCTGCGTCAACCTTCCGGCCGATGGCTTCGGGATTGTGCCAGGAGCAGGTCCTGCGCTTCAAGCACAATGCCAGAGTGGCCAGGGCCAACGCGGTGTAATTCCAGATGCACACCATGCAGTTGTTGCCACGCCGGGAGCCTTCCGGCTACGCCGGGGCAGCCGTGGAAGTTCTGGAAAGCCTGGATGGCCGGTTGCCAGTCCGCCGCGAGGCGAGCATAGTCCCTTACCGGGAAACGCCACCCAGCCCACTATTCGAAAGAAACGGTCATCGACCGTCTCAGACGGTGACTGCCCCTTCTTCCATCGCAAACGGCCAGGGCCAGGGCCAGGGCTGGACATCGACCCACCAGCCGCTAAAGCCAAGTGACACGGACGAGAAAGGTCACGGTAGGATCATTGACGGCATTTCCCCAACCATTGTTAGGCGTAAGCACATATTCCTTCGGAGGGAGAGATGGAAGGCGTTGCAGGAAGCCAGAGGCGAGGGCATGTCGCTGCGATCCATAGAGCGAAACTTGGGAATCCACAAGGCGATCACCAAGAAGTACCTGGGCATGGTTGGCGAACAAATTCAGGATCGAGAAATCGGCACCCGCCCACAACCCTTGGAAAGTCCCTTCACACGCGGTATCAGAGCGTCCGCGCACCTTGCTAGCGGTTGTTGTTGCAGGAAGTGGCAACCATTATTTCCTTGAACATTCTGGCGCTGGCTGTCCAGGAAAAACCCTGGGCATACTGCCTCACCTGCTCGCGGTCGCAGGCCAGGGCACGCGTCACCGCCTCTTGAAGGTTCTCGTCCAGCGCGCCGGAAACACCGTCGGCAATTACGTCCTTTGGGCCCATCACCGGGTAAGCGGCCACCGGAGTCCCCGATGCCATACTTTCAGTAATGACGTTTCCGAAGGTATCTGTGCGGCTGGGGAATACCGTCACGTCGGCAGAGGCATAGTACTGGGACAGTTCAGCGCCCCGCTTGAAACCCACGAAACTGATCCTGTCACCGTACTTCTCTTCCAACTCTTTACGCTGGGGCCCATCACCCACCACGTAGCAGCGGTAGCCGGGCAAATCAGCCAGGCGGCAGAAATCCTCGATGCTCTTCTCCTTGCTCACCCGACCTACGTAAAGAAGGACAGCCTCTCCCGCCTGCCGCTGCCCCATCAGACCTTCCACCCGGTATGCGGGGTTGAACAGGTCTGTATCCACTCCCCTGATCCAGACGACTACGTTTCTGAAGCCCGACTTTTCCAGGTCTTCCTTGACACCGATAGTGGGCACCAGGGTCATTTCGGCCCCGCCGTGGAACCAGCGCATGTAAGCGGTTACCGGGCCCGGCGGCAGGCCATATATATCCCTGACATATTCCGGGAAGCGGGTGTGGTAACTGGAGGTAAAGCGCAAACGCCGCCTTCGACACCAGAACCGGGCGATGGTTCCCAGGGGGCCCTCGGTGGCGATATGGACGTAATCGGGGTCGAGGTCTGACAGGGTCCGGTAAGCCTTAAGCGGAGAGGTGGTCAACCGGATTTCCGAGTACCGGGGCATTTTGACCGTCCGGAACATGGACGGCTCGACTACGGAAACTTCAACGCCGTCCTCAGACAGCATGTCAACAACTTTGGCCATGGTGGTGACCACGCCATTTATCTGGGGAAACCACGCGTCGGTCACCAGCGCCAGTCGAAGAGGGTCACCCACTGGTACGCCACTTCAATAGCTCCCAGGTACCGTCGTGGTGTTCCACCAGCGCGCTGCAGTTCTCCACCCAATCACCGCAGTTCATGTACCTGGTATCCCCGATGTCCTTGATTTCCGGCGTATGAACGTGGCCGCAAATGACGCCGTCGTATTGGTTGGTTCGGGCGTGCTCCGACAGGAGGCCCTCAAATTTGAGAATACACCCCAGGGCTGTTTTCGTTTGCCGCTTCGCAAATCCCGCGATGCTCATCCGCGGAAGGTTGAGAAAAGATAGCAACCGGTTGGCGCTTTTATCCAGCGAAAGCAGCGTGTCGTACATGCGGGTGCCCAGAAACATGAGCCTGCGTCCCCTGTTGCTGTGCATCAGGTTGTCGAACAGATCGCCATGAATTACCAGGTAGCGCTTGCCGTCGATCCCGTAGTATTCGGTCTCGTTGGAGAGCTTGATGTTGCCCAGGCTGAACCCAAAATCCAGCCACCCCCGGAACATCTCGTCGTGGTTGCCCACAATATAATGGACATTGGTGCCGTTGTTGGACTTGGCCAGCAGTTTCTGGATCACCGAGGTGTGCATCCTGGGCCAATAGACTTTGCGGTGCATGCGCCACCCGTCAACAATATCACCAACCAGGTACAGTTGGTCGCTGTGATGGCTTTCCAGGAAATGGGCCAGATAATCGGCTTGCGCTCCCTTGAATCCCAGGTGAGTGTCGCTGATAAATACAGCCCGGTAATCTTGAATTGCTTCCTTCAATGGGTTCTCCCTCACTGGTGAAAGGCAATTGGACGCATAAATGCATATATCACCCCCGGAACAATTGCCAATTAATTGACTATTAAACCTGAGTTAAACCTTCAATTTGTACCCGCTTCATGCAAAATAGGTGCCGGGTACGAATTTGGGTAAATCGTTGTACGAATTCCCGCCTTACTTTACGCAACAATGGTGATTTCGTCCAGCCGGACTCCAGACTCCGGAAATAGCTGGCGCAGTCCGACCTTTCCACCGGCAGTTGGTGGCGGCGGGGCCCGCAAAGCGGGAGGTTACCGGCAACAAGGCACGGGGTGAGTCAAATCGGGGCGACCCTGAAAGTCTTCCAGGAGCGACGGATGGGGTGGGTCTGATAGATCAGATTCGTCATTCAAATACAGTTTCCAGCTTGGCGGAACTGTCAAAGAAATGCTGCAGGCTCTGGTTGACCCGGAAAAAGACATCGGCCCGCAGCTGGTCTCCGGTGGCGTTATCTGAAATTCCCCCTTCAATCATCAGGTCCAGGGTATTCAGGGTATGGCTCAGGTCGGCGCCGTTATTCTCCCTGGTGTTGTTCACCAGGTCCTGCCACTGTTCGACGGTCATTTCAAGAAAGAAGTCGGCGTCGATCAGGTCGTACTCGGTGCCTTCCCTGACGCCGGTGCACTCGAAGGCCTCGAAGGTAATCACGAACACCCTGTCCCCCACTTTTACGCCCATAACCGCGTCGATATTGCCAAGCCGCCGAAATTCATCGTCGTTGTTGACCAGTTCCTGCAATGCCTGGAACCATTCGACCGAGGGAAATTTTAGGGTGGCTGTTCCGTGTTCGCTCATGCAAAGTCTCCTGGACGGTTCGGACGGGGGATCCGTCTCCCCAGACGGTCTGTAGCGTTACTCCTTAAAGTAGGGCTCCCCCTTCTCTTTGGCGGCGCTGAAGGGGACCATCCGGTCCATGTGATAGTCCGGGTCCGAGTTGGACGGCGCGTTGGCCAGGGCCTGGTCCACCATCTTGTAGTACTTGGGGTCCAGCTGCTCCAGCTTGTCCGCCTCGGAACGGATGTATGCCACCCGGGAGATTATGCGGTGCAGGGAGTCGCCC
>DAOUHR010000110.1:0-14730 GCA_034428635.1 Dehalococcoidia bacterium | reverse complement strand
GAAACGCTGGTAGTTTCCATGATTCTGCACCCACCGACCGTCGGCGCATTGGTATTGCCGCTGCATGGGCAGCCTGGGCTGGTTTCGCGGGTCAGGGTCTTCCATATCGTGGAACTTGACCAGGTGACGGCCCATGGCGGTAAACATGGCATCGTACAAGGGGACTTCAATGCGCTGCCCCTGACCCGTACGGTCCCTGGCGCACAGGGCCATGGTTACAGCCACGGCTCCCACAATGGCAGCAAAGGTGCTGGCGACGGGTAGTGGCGAATAGAGGGGTTCCTTCGACCCATCAATCCTGGGGTAAAGGCCAGTTGCAGCGCCAACGATGGGTTCCCAGCCCTGCTTTTGCCGTTTGGGATGGCTCTCGCCAAACCCCTGCAGCGAGCAATAGACAAGCCCGGCGTTCCCGCCGGCCAGCCTTTCGTAGCCGATTCCCAGGCGGTCTGCAACGCCGGGCCGGAAGTTCTCAATCACCACATCGGCCTGACCGGCCAGCCTCTGCGCCGTCCCCTGAGCCTTCTCGTCCTTCAGGTCCAGCACAATGGAACGTTTGCCCCGATTCCAGGTTGCAAAGGCGAATTCTTGCCGGGCAGGATCCCCCTCGGGCCGTTCCACTTTGATTACTTCGGCGCCCTGGTCGGAAAGGAGCATTCCCAGCAAGGGGCCGGCGATATAGTGTCCGAAATCCAGAACCTTCAAGCCCCGCAGGGCGCCGGTGGCAGTCTCCCGTGTGTCTGCCGTGCTGGTCATATATTTCCCTCAACTTTCTCAATGGTTATTGAAGCGCCGGACCGCACTTGCTTGAATACTGTGGCATCGCCTTCAATGTGGCCGATGACGGTAACCGCGCTGGCTGGCCTGATTTCATCGCCCCGGCTGGCTGGAGTGCGACCAAAGAAAATACAGAATGCCCGACCCGGCGGCCAGTAGCCCAAATCGCCCAATTCCACTACTTCCTGACCCTGTTCCAAACCGGCATCAACCGGAATGCCAAAGTATATTTCATCGCCCCAGGTGTTGGCCGATGCCTCAATTGGTAATGCCGCGACGATGGACCTGGCGGTGTCCGTTTCGTTGAAGGACGCTTCTACGCTGACCGTTTCGGCGTTAATTCGGATGTAGACGCTCATAAAACTGCTCCAAGGTAACGCTGTCGCCAGGGTCAAACATGGTAACCCCCCAACCGCCGAACCGATATCGGCGCCAACATTTCGCACCATCTATGAACACCGAATTATCACCATTGTCGTCCCAGCCAGAAACTTCGGCGGCACTTCCTGACTCACTCAAAGAACGGTTATCGCATTCCCGACAAACCAGGCCGGGATAATTGACAGGGAACTCGACACCATAGTCTTAGTCCAAATCCATGCTACAGACGGGACAATAGATCAAAGTAACAGGACGACGTTCCCCTCTCTCTTCAGGCATTGGTATCCCTCTCGAAGCAAATAAGAGCAGCTAACGGGGGGTTGGCGAGAACCTTTCCGGCTCGCACCCTGCCAGGGGCACATCAGTAACTCCGGCTGTCATCAGGTCCGCGGTGGCCTTGCCCATTCCGGCGCTGAGCAGGATGCCCTTCTTGCCGGCGCCGGTGGCCAGGTAGACATTTTCCCAGCCCGGCGCCCGACCCACTATGGGCATATAGTCTGGCGTTACCGGGCGCAGGCAGGCGGTGTGGAGCGCAAGGGTGGCGAGGCCCAGTTCCGGTATCAGTTCCCTGGCCGCGCCCCAGATTTTCTCCTTGGCGGCTTCCGTGGGTTCCTTGTTGAACCCCTCGTCCACCTCGGTGGTGCCGCACCAGACCAGGCCGTCAGCCCTGGGATAGACGGAAGCCCCGGCGCCATTGAAGTCGCCGCCCAGGGCCGGACCGTGCAGTTCCAGCCGGAGAATCTCGCCCTTGAGGGGATCGACGGGCATCGAAATATCCAGCCACTGTTCGGCTTCGCGAGACCAGGGCCCGGCGGCCAGTATGACCTGGTCGCAGTCAATTTCGTCATCCTCCAGGATGACCGACAGCACTCGGCCGTTATCCAGGCGAACGCCCCGAGCTACTCCTGGTCGCACCGTAGCCCCATTCTTCAGGGCGGCTTCCGCCAGGGCCTGCGTGTATAGCAGGCTGCTCAGGGTGGCGTTTCCGAACAGTCTCACCCCGCCGATGACTTTGTCGGACAAGCGGGGTTCTGCCCTTAGCAACTCGCTAGGGTGTAGCCATTCTCCTGAAAAGCCTTCAATCCTGGCGTCCTCAAAGAGGTTCATTGATTCCTGGAGGGCTGGTATCTCGTCTTCGGTGAAGGCCACCTTGGTTAGCGATACGATGCGGCTCTGGAAATCTATTCCTGTTTCCCTCCGCAATGGTCCCCACAACTCCTTGTGCAGCTTGAATGATGTCATGGCCAGTTCCGACAGGGGGCCCGGAATGCAGGAACCTTCCAGGGGATTAAGTCCGCCGGCGGAAAATCCGGAGGCCTGGGAGCTAATTCCCTCACGCTCGATTATGGTGGCCTTGACCCCGGCCAGCGACAGAAAATAGGCGGCCGCGCAGCCGGCCACGCCGCCACCTACGATAACAACTTCACTGGACTGCGCCATTTGCTTAATTCTCCTAGCCAGGAATTGTGGAAAACGGGGTTGGGACAAGCATGGGTTATGCTATAGAATTGAAAAATATTCAGTGGAGGACAACCAGGAATGCCGATTTACGAATACTATTGCGCCAACTGCAAGGTCGAGTACGAAGCGATAAGGCCAGCTTCCCAAGCTGACAGCCCCGTGCCCTGCAAGACCTGCAATCAGCCCGGGGAACGACAGCTCTCCACATTTTCCTTCAAGTCCAACACTTTCACCGCACCCAAGCTAAAGCCCGCCACTGGGGCGAAGCGTTCATATACTGTGGAGGGGCAGACGGACTCCTAGCAGCCATTTCAAAAACTGAGCTAACGACGACATATGCATTTGAGTGAGGAATTGTAGCCGTCGGTTACCTCAATACTGACTTTCTCCCATCAAGGGGGAAGGGATTCTTGAGATAACCTCTAGCCTCAGTTATTCCGGCTCTGGCCGTCCAGGGCGCGAGCCTCGTTGCATGGAATGCAGGCGCAGATAGAGCGTAGAAACCGGAAGGTGTAGATTCCGGTGTAATGAGCGTCGTCCCAAAGGAACTGGATGGCATAGTTGCCCACAGGCATCTGGTCTATGGCCCGGACATCCGCAGAAACGGTGTCCGGATCCAGCCTTGGCCGGCCGGTCATTTCCTCTACGCAACTGGCGCACTGGCACCGCAGCCGCAGCATCCGGTGGGGATAGATACTTCGGTGCCCATCATCCCATAAGATGGTAATTGAATTGCCCTCAATATCGACTTCGCTGGGGAAAACGGCCTCTTCCATCAAATGTGTCCTACTTCACAAAGCTTGTCCGTCCCTGACGGAAAATCAGGAACGGGCATCTGGCGCCTGAACTTCCGCCAGACGGGCCGGGCGGGGCATCTCGTCCGGGTCGGTTGGTATTTCTATGATACTTGGGCCGTCTGCGTTCAGGGCCGCCAGTAAGGCGTCCCCAATATCCTCAGGGCGGTCAACATAGAACCCGTGGCCCCCGAACAGCTCGGCGTACTGGTCAAACCGGGGATTGTTGGTGTCGGCGCCCACGTACCGCTCGTTGAATGCGTAGCGCTGGTAGGCCTTCTCCGAACCCCAGCAACTGTTGTTCATTATCACCGTCACCACCCGCAGGTTGTACCGCACGGCAGTGGCAAACTCCTGGGCATTAAAGAGGAAGCCGCCGTCGCCATTGAAGTTAACCACCGGGCGGTCCGGGGCCGCGAACTTGGCGCCCAGCGACGCTGGAAAGCTGAAACCCAGCCCACCCAGGTCCAGGGAGGTCATCAGGCTGCGGGGTTCGTAGAAATTTAACCGGTCTTGCCCGAAGTTGGGGGCCAGCCCAGCGTCCAGGGCCACGATGGCGTCCCGGGGCATAACCCTTCGCAGTTCGCCGTAAACCCTCTGGGGCTTAATGGGAGACGAATTGTCCCGCGCCTCAGCGTCCAGCCTTTGCTGGCGACGGGAGCCCCAGTCGTGAATGTCGGATACCCACCGCGCGTTGGGCCGGGGCTCCTGGTCCCGTGCCTGCGCGATGATTTCCCGCAAAACAGCCCGAGCGTCGCCCTCGATCCCCACTTCCACCGGATAATTACGGCCCAGTTCCTGGGGGTCGAGTTCGATCTGGATGATGCGGGCGTCTGCCGGGATGTAGCGGTTGTCATAAAAGGTGGAAGATTGGCCCAGCCTGGTACCAGCCGCCAGGATAACGTCGGCCTGCCTGATGGCCTCGATGCCCTCTTCGGCTCCCAGCCGGCCTAGGTGCCCCAGGAACAAGGGATGGTCGCTGGGGATGGCGTCGGCGCGGCCATAGGACGTAACCACCGCAGCGCCAAGCAGATCGGCCAGTTGCGCCACTTCTTCTCCCGCGTTGCTCCACTGGATGCCCCCACCGGCTACTATAACGGGGCGTTCAGCGGATAGCAGGGCGCGGGTGGCCCGTTCCACCAGGTCACGGTCTCCCCTTGAGCGGGTCTGGCCCGAGCGGTAGTTTTGCGGCGACAGCAGGTCCAGGTCAACTTCGGCGCCAGGCAGCAGGTCGAGGGGAATATCCACCAGCACGGGTCCCATCTTGCCCGAAGTGGCCACGCGGAAGGCCTGACGCAGGGCGTCGGGCAGCCGCTCAATCTTGTTAATGGGAAAGCTGGCCTTGGTTATGGGCTTGAAAAGGGCCACCTGGTCGAATTCCTGGGTCGAATCCCGCCACTGGTGGTCGCGGGACGCGGAGGGCGCCAGCACCACCACCGGGGAATGGGCGACATAAGCCGAGCCAATGCCGTAAGTCAGGTTCAGAACGCCGGGCCCGTTAGTTGCCAGGCAAACGGAGGGCGCTCCCGAAATGCGGCTGAACCCGTCGGCCATCAGGGCCGCGCCCTGCTCGTGGCGTACCCCCACAAACTGCATCGAATCGTCGTCAAATAGAGGGTCCAGAATGTCCAGAAAAGAAGACCCCACAATGCCAAATATGTGGGAGACGCCTTCCTGCCGCAGCATTTCAATGACGGCCTCGCCGGCGTTAATTCGTGGGGACAAAGTGGTGACCTCCGGTGCCTGGTGGCTCTGATTCAATCAGGTCTGTGACGCAGTGCAAGTTTAGCATAAAAGGGGAATCCAGGTGGCCGAAGGCTGGTATCTCAATGCGGTATCTGGTCTGTCGGCCGCCTCTGCCCCCATAAGCTAACTTTCGGCAATCACAATTCATTCGGTTCAAGCGCAGGGCAAACCCCTTGACAACCCTATCTCCAGCGGTATAATTTTCGCAGTGTCGAATTGGTCTGACCACTTGGCCCGCAAGGACAGATGCAGGAACGTATTCACAGCGTCAAACGCCGCAGGTTATACGAGGAAATCGTACAGCAGTTTCATTCCCTCATTCGCCAGGGAACGCTGAAACACGGCGACCGCCTGCCCTCCGAGCGTGAGTTGTCGGAACAGTTCAAAGTCAGCCGCAGTTCGGTGCGGGAGGCCATTCGGTCGTTGGAACTGCAGGGTCTGGTGGTCAGCAAGCGGGGTTCCGGTACCTTTATTAATACCGAGAACCTGGAGGCTGCCCTGGACCTGGTGACGGCTAACCTGAACGTGGGCGAGGCTGCGTTGCAGGACGTGTTCGAAATGCGTCACCTGATGGAGCCTCACATCGCGGCCCTGGCGGCCCAGCGCGCCACCCCCGACGAGATGGAGGCCATGCGGGAAATCCTGGAGGAACAGCAGCGTGAGATCGACCTGGGAGGTACAGGAGTAGAATCCGACACCGCCTTCCATTTCGCCCTTGCGTCGGCCACCCACAACGCGGCCCTGGTCAAGGTGGTTAGTGCCATCGAGGACATCCTGCAGATGTCCCGCGACCGTTCCCTCCAGGAACCCGGACGGCCCCAGCGTTCCCTTGCTTCCCACTGCCAGATCCTTGACATGGTGGAGCTGGGCGACGTTACCGGGGCACGGCAGGCCATGGACCACCACCTGACCGCGGTGGAACCCTCCGCCCGGCCTGCCATCAAGCGGGAGCGCCTGGCGTTGCCGGCTGACGATTAGGTTCAACAGGGGAGTTTTCGGCCTAGGCTAAACCCAAATGGTCCAAAATCAGATCAATTTTTGCAGGAGGAATCCTTATGAGCACAGTAGCTGTGGAGGTGGTGTACCGGGGTATTTTCCAGAAAACCCTGGCTCGGAACATCGTCCGCTCCATAGTGTTTGCTGCCCGGAAGGAAGGGAAGTACGGGACCGCTTTCGGCCGCTACGGCGACTCGCCGGAACGTAACGGCATCCCAGCCAAGCAGTTCGCCATAGTCGCCGATGACGCGGAGGAACTGGAAGAGAACCTGGCAGTTTACGAAGCACAGGAAGTTGACGTAACCATCAACGTGGACGATACCATGTGCAAGGGCATCGAGTCCTGGGCCTGGTACGGACTCCAGCCCATCAACGCCCTGACCAAGGCCGGCGGTACGCTGATCGTAACCTCCCGCCAGGACGTGGACGCCCTGATCGAGGACATCCACCAGAAGGACCAGCCGTACAACATATCTACAATTACTTCAATTCCCAGCTTTTCCGGTCTCTGGGTCTACAAGGACGACCACACCGACGTCCGGATCCTCGGCGCCCTGGCCAAGGTCTGCCCCCAGTTGGTAAGCCTGGAGTCCATGGTCGAAGCCATCCAGGACCAAGGCTGGGATGACCTTAAAGTCCGTTCCGCCGAGCGGACATACGACCGCACGACTACTCGTCCGGTGGAGCCCGGCGAGGGCAACCAGGAAGAACCCTTCAGCTTCGACCTGCCCGGCTGGACCACAATGGAAGAGGGTATAGTCATCCGTGGCATCGAGCAGGGTGGCGGCTTCCGCGGCGGCGAAGAGGGTTACCAGCCCGTCCGCAACTCCGTATTCAAGAAATACAGCACCCGCTCCATGCGCCCCATCGTCAATTTTGACACCTGCATCAAGTGTACTCTTTGCTGGCTCCAGTGCCCCGACACCTGTTTCGACGTTACCCCCGATGGCCTGTACGACGCCAACCTGGAGTCCTGCTGCGGCTGCGGCGTGTGTGAAGCGGTCTGCCCGGTGGCCGACTGCGTCACCATGATCACCGAGGCCGAGTTTAACGACAACGACAGCCAGTACGAGATGTGGCAGAAGGACAAGGAAGGCTACACGCAGTGGATGACCTCCCTGATTGAAAAACAGAAACAGGTTGATCGCACCCACGGTTTCCACCACGTCGGTGGTTACGCTGAGGAGATCGCCGAGGTTGCGGAGGACTAATGACAACCGTCGAAGAACAACTGTTTATGACCGAAAAAGAGGAGCTGATCAGCGGCAGCGAAGCAGTGGCCATCGCCTGCGCCCTGGCTGACGTCGACGTGATCACCGCCTACCCTATTCGCCCATACGACACGGTGATGCAGTATGTTTCCCAGTTGAAGGCCAATGGGGCCTTTGACTGCGACTTTATCGTGGCCGAGAGCGAACACTCCCAGTTTGAGATCGTCAAGCATGCCTCATCCGTGGGCGCCCGCACCTTCTGCGGCTCCAGCGGAGTAGGCTGGTTCTACGCTTTCGAGGCCATTGCCGTTACCGCCGGCCTTCGTCTTCCTGTTGTGGCCATGGTGGGCAACCGGGCCCTGGACGACCCCGGAGCCTTCGGCGTGGAGCACAACGACGCCCTTGCCGTCCGCGACCTGGGCTGGATGCTTTACTGGGTTGCCACCGCCCAGGAAGCCCTGGATATGGCTCTGATGTCCTGGCGCATCGCCGAGGATTCACGGGCTTTCCTGCCCATGGCCCTGAGCTGCGACGGGTCCTTCCTGACTCATTCCCAGGCCATCGTAAACGTCCCCACCCAGGAGCAGGTAAACGGTTTCCTTCCTGGATACGATCGGGGCAAGCTCCAGCTTCACCCGGACAACCCTATTACCGTGGCTCCCCAGGTCAACGAAGACTGGCTGATGGAAATTCGCCGTCAGTCCAATGAGGCCATGAGCCGGACCCCTGCAGTTATTAAAGAAGTGTACGAAGAGTTCAAGCAGGTCTTCGGCCGCGGTGATCCCAGCCCCTTCATCGAAGAGTACATGATGGACGACGACCCGGATATCGTCCTGATGGGCATGGGCACACTGGCCCTGCCCGTTCGTGTAGCCATCCGCCGCATGCGGGAGCAGGGCAAGAAGGTGGGCTTCGTCCGCCTTAAGTTCTTCCGACCGTTCGCTACCGAGGAAGTCCAGCAGGCCCTGGGCAACGCCAAGGCCGTGGCGGTGGTGGACCGCGACTATTCCTTCGGGTCCCCCTCCTTCGGCGGCGTGCTCTTCAATGAAGTCCGAGCTGCCCTGTATCCGCTGGAGAAGCGGCCCCATGTGGTAAACTTCATTGCCGGACTAGGCGGCCGCGAAGTTCGCGTCAGGGACGTGGAAGAGATGGTGGAAATTACCCAGAAGGCCATCGATACTGGTAAGATAGACCAGGAATGCAACTGGATCGGAGTGAGGGAGTAAGAATTATGACGCTAGTACGGGACCTCCCCCAGGTTCGGGGTGTAAAAAACATACCCATTCAGGAAGGGTTCACTTCCGGCCACCGCACCTGCCAGGGCTGTGAGTCGGCGTTGACCATGCGGCTGATGATCAAGGCCGCCGGCCCTCGCACCATTGTTGTTGGCAGCACCGGGTGCATGTACGTGGCCAACACTACCTACTACAGCACCCCTTGGGTAGTGCCCTGGATGCATACCCAGCTGGGTTCCTCCGGCGCCGCCGCCACCGGCACGGCCGCCGGCCTGGCCTCAATGATGCGCAAGGGCAAGATGAAGGATGAACCCATCAACGTTATCGCCTTCTGCGGCGACGGCGGCGGCGTGGACATGGGCCTGGCGGGAATTTCCGCCGCCCTGCAACACGAGGAGTACAACCTGCTTATCCTCTGCTACGACAACGAGTCCTACGCCAACACCGACATCCAGGTGTCCGGCAGTTCTCCCTGGGGCGCCAACTCGACGTTCAGCCCTCCGGGCAAGGTGCATCGCATCATGAACCGCCGCTGGAAGAAGAACACGGCTCCCATGCTGGCCGCCGGCCACCCCAGTTGCCGGTACGTGGCCACTGCCTGTGCCTCCTACGGCCTGGACTTCACAAACAAGATTCGCCGGGCGCTGACCATCGGCGGACCGACCTTCATCCACGTCATTGATCCCTGCCCCAAGGGTTGGGACTATGACCCCAAGTACTCGCACGAACTGGGAATGCTGGCGGTCGAGACGGGCCTGTGGGTCCAGTACGAAATCGCCGATGGTGAGCTGACTCTCAGTGGCCCGTCCCGGGCCATCCAGAGCGGTGTCCGGCAGCGCAAGCCGGTCCAGGAATACCTGCAGCGCCAGGGCCGCTTTGCCCACCTGAACGAGGAAGACCTGGAGTTCTTCCAGTCCCGCGTGGACGAAAGCTGGGACGAGTGGTGGCTGCCGGGTGTTGTTCCCTTCAAGAAGCCCGAAGAATAAGGCAATCTGGGGAAGTTTCGGTAGAAACAATTGGGGCGCCGTGAAAGCGGCGCCCCTTTTCTGTCTATACGGTCCCTTGAGGATGCAAGCAATACTCACCCTAACGCGGCGGATAGTAATCTTGCTTTAACGACCCTCAAGTCTTAAAGTAGGGACAATTCCCCCAATACACAATTAAAGGAGAGTCCCTATATGGATCCCATTAACTTATACGACTACGAGTCCCGAGCCAAGGCAAAGTTGCCCCACAACAACTGGGAGTTCATCGAAGCCGGGGCCATGGACGAGTTCACGACCCGCCGCAACCGTACCGCCTTTGAGGACCTTACCATCCGCCCCCGCTTTCTCCGCAACATCGATAACCGCGACCTGTCCACGACCATGCTGGGCGAGGAAATCAGCATGCCTGTGTTCGTCTGCCCCGCGGGTGGACATAAACTGGCCCACCCCGACGGCGAACTGGCTACCGCTCGCGGCGCCGGCATGTCCAACACCCTGATGATGCTCAGCACGTCCTCCCACTACAGCATGGAAGAGGTCTCCGCAGTGGCCAGTGGTCCCATGTGGTTCCAGCTCTACCATCGCGGCCACGACCTGACGGAAATGCTGGTGCGCCGCGCCGAAGAGGCGAATTTCAAGGCAATCGTGTTGACGGTGGATACACCGGTCCCTTCGGCCAAGGAGCGGGACGTACGCAACCAGTATGTCAACCCCGCCGAACTGGCCAACTTCCGCGCCACTCCGGAACGGCTGGCCGAAGTCAGCGGCACCGACGAGGCTCCCAACTGGCAGCCCTCGCAGGTACCGCCCCTGTCCTGGGATGAACTGGACTGGCTGCGGGGCCTGACCGGTCTGCCCCTGGTACTTAAGGGAGTCAGGACTGCGGAAGATGCTCACATCGCGGCGGAAAGCGGCGTCAACGGCATCCTGGTCTCTACCCATGGCGGCAGGCAGATTGACTCCACCATGAGTGCCGTGGAGATGCTTCCCGAGATAGTTGATGCGGTCAACAACAACTGCGAGGTTTACCTGGACTCCGGCGTGCGTAGGGGCAGCGATGTGCTCAAGGCCCTGTCCCTGGGCGCCACGGCAGTGGGAGTAGGCCGTCCCCTCTACTGGGGGCTGGCGGAGAACGGCGCCGAGGGAGTGCATGGAGTCCTGGAACTGCTGCGCTCAGAGTTCGACCGGGCCCTGGCAGTTTGCGGACAGACATCGGCAACGAATCTGGAATCCAACCTGATAAACATCCCCCATAACTGGGGCCCTGCCCGCATGGCGCCGTAAGTTTGCGACGTCGGTCCGGGAGAGACAATAGTGGGGCAGGTTCATGACCTGCCCCATTTTCCCGTAGCACGGCGACCTGTATTGGGAAAGTCCCCTACACCGGCCAACGCTCCATTCGGTACGCCATGTCCCAGAACATGTACTCGTAGCGGCTGCTGACCATAAAGGCCTGGCGCATGGCCTCCCGTTCTTCCGGGCCGGCCTCCTCGGCGGCGGCATCCACGAACCCCCGCCACGCATTGACGCTGTCTTCCAGGAACCCGGCCACGTAAAACTGGGTCCACTGGCTGTACAGCGGGTGCTCCGATGCCCCTACTTCGTCCTTGAGGAGGTGATATGTCCACGGGCAGGGAAGCAACGCCGCCGCCGCGGGACCCAGACCGTACATTGAAGCCGTGGTCAGCATGTGGTTGACATAAGCGGTATTTGTGGGGGAACGGCCCACCTCATTGATAAGTTCCGCAGAGACCTGGGCGGCTTCCAGCAACTTGTGGTGCAGCGGGCGTTCTATGGGAGTAAGCACTCGATGGGCAAGAGCTTCCAGAGACTGAGAGTTGGGGGACTTGGCCATGGTCATTACGACGGTGCGGCCAAAACCCTCCAGGTATTGATAGTCCTGGGTCAGGTAGTACCGGAATTTCTCCAACGGCAGCGTTCCATCCTTGATTTCCCGCAGAAACGGATGAGCGAATATGGCATTCCAGATGGGTGCCGCTTCGTTTCTCAGTTGTTCGCTAAATGATGGCATGTTTTGCGTCTCCACTTTAGGCGCGGCTAATGGGTTGAACGGCCTTGCTTAAGTTAAAGGGCTGGGCACGGTAACTTGGGCGTCCCCCGTTACTACGGGCTCGCCCCGGCCATTTTCGACCCAGACCTGCAACTGCCACACAGCCCGCTCCCCGTCTCGTTCCGTCCTGGTAACCATCCCATGGGCCACAAGGCTGTCGCCGGCGTAAATGGGGCGGCGGTAGTGGACAGTGAGCCTTCCTCCCTGCCGGAAGTCAATGCCGAACCGAACGTCCAACATTTCGTGCAGGTAAGCCAGGCTGAGTTCTTCCGGCGCCACCATGGCTGCCAGCCCCATGTCGCTGGCCAGGCCTGCGCTGGTGTGTACGTTGCTCGGGCTGGTTCCGCTGAACACCGCCGCCTCGCCAACCAGCGAACGATGGGCCGCCTCAAAGTTTTCGATGGTCTCTTCAGTCACCCGCTTATGGACGGGAGCAAGAATTTCCACATCGTCGGCTGACCGGCGGCGAGCCGGACGTCGCCCCAACCGCGTTGGAGTTTGCCCTGACCCCTGCCTGAAAACGTGCTGGCTACGCAAAATCTCGGTGCCAATGTCGTCGACGGCAAAGGTTTCTACTACCAATACCTCGGACCCTCTTTCCTGCCGCTTTTCCCTGGTCCAGCCGGTAACCTGAACCCTTCGACCGGTCACCGGAGGCCTCAAATAACGATCCGCATGGGTAACACTTTCCAACGACCCCGAATTGTCTTTCTGTAAAAGGACTATTAGATGTTCCCTGGAGACGATATTCGGAAAACTATTGCCGTGATAGTCTATAGCATTTCTGAACAGCAACAGATTATCGTCTGTGACCAGATATTCCAAAAATCCGAGCTGTTCGCCAATAGGTATCCCCTGCTGACTGCGGGCAAGAGAGGTCATTTGTCGCTCAATTGTTCGAATTCGCGCCAGTCGGCGTCGGCCTCAGCCTCGTTTCCCAGCGCCCGGTTCACCCCGCACCTCGCCCGGTATGCCCCGGCCAGGCGGGGGTCCATCTCCAGTGACCGGCTCAAGTCGGTCATGGCGGCAGCCAGATCTCCGAGGTCTGCCAGGGCAATTCCGCGGTTCATGATCAGGCTGGCAAACTCCGGTCCGAACCGTAAGGCCTCGTTAAAACTGGTGATTGCGTCTGCGGGTTTTCCCAGGTTTCGCAGAGCGATTCCACGGTTGTAGAGGGCGTTGGAAAAAGTTGGAACTATGGCCAGGGCACGGTTGTAGTCCTCCACTGCGGCCTCGTACTGGTGCAGGTCGCTAAAGAGGTTACCCCGCGCATAGCAATAGTCAGCGTCGTTGGGCCTGATTTTCAGTGCGGTGGAATAGAATCTCTCCGCCTCTTCCAGTTTGCCCAGGTCGCGGTGGGCAATTCCCAGGTTATACCAGGCGTTGGGCATTTCAGGGTTCAGGTCAAGGGCCTGCAGGAAGTTGCCAATGGCGTCGTCATAGTTCTTCAGAGAGGCGTAAGCCACTCCCCTGGCGTAGTAGAAATCGGCGTCCTCCGGTTCCAGGATGATGGCCTGGTCGTAGTCGCGGATGGCCGCTTCATACTGCTCCAGGTGGCGGTGAACCACGCCTCGGGCATAGAAGGCCACTGGGTAGTCCGGTTCCGCCTCGACCGCCGCGGTATAGTCGGCCATGGCTTCGGCGTAGTTTCCGGAGTTGCGTTGGGAGATACCCCGGTAATAGTAAGCGGCGGCGAGGTTGGGGTTAATGGATAGCGCCTGGTTGAAGTCCGCAATGGCGGCAGGGAAGTTGCCCCGTTGCAGGAACATCTGCCCCCGCGCCAGGTAGTCATACTCTGAGGCTGATTCGGGCATAGGCTCTCTTAGGTGGCATTAGACCGATCTTGTTGGTAACCATAAGATAATCCCTGTGGAATGAGGCGTCAATTAAGAAGGTTTCCAGGGCAATCGTAAACGGAGTTGCCACCCAGTCCGCCGTTTCAGTTTAAGGTCGCGTCCAGCCGTTTCGAGGGCTGAGGATCCCGCCAAATTACTTAACCCGGAAATCGGCTGTCCGGAAAATGTTCTTTTCCCGCTCATTTCCGCTCGTTTCAGGTCATTTTGTATTTGGAGACTTGCCCTCGACGGGTAGAAATGGTTGCACAATGGCGGAAGAGTTTTCATTCATTCCCTTTGTGGGACATCAAGAAATACAGCAAAGAAGCTGAATTGCCGGGACTTTTCTATTCCGATCGTAAAGTACAGGACTGCGGTTGGGCAAGGGAAGAATGTCAGCAACATAAAGATTAGCAGGAATTCGGGAACGGCAAGAACCGGAATGAAATGGCTCCAGGACAGTCCTTTATGGAGAAATGACCGTTAGAACTCCACCTCGTACATATCGTAATGGGAGTGGGACATTCCCAAGTTGACATAAGCTTGTTTCGCCCGAGTATTGGTCCGTTCCACGTACAGCCTGATGCCGCAGATGTTGCCCGATTCCCGCGCCAGAAGCTCAACATATTCGTACAGGCGTCGGAATACGCCCTGACGGCGATATTCCGGCGTAACGTACAGGCTTTGCAGCCAGAAGAAATGGGCATTTCGCCAGTCGCTCCACTCTGTCGTAACCATCAACTGCGCTACCGGCTCGCCGTTGTCCTCGGCTACAAGATAGAAGCCCAGCGAATCACCCTCGAGCATTGCGCAGATTCCCCGCCTTAGCGTCTCCAGGCACAGCGCCTTGTCTTCTGTTTCCTGGGCCATGGCAGAGTTGAAGCCCACCAGCGTCTGCAAGTCCGTGGTGTTAGCGCGTCGAATAGAGATTTCCAAACTCAAGGTCCCTCCCTCTTTATGGATTTCGTGGCTATCAAATGATGGTCCACCCGCCGTCAACGATCATCAACTGGCCTGTGGTGGCGCCGGCGGACGGGCTGGCCAGGTAAATGGCCGCTCCCACAAGTTCGTCGGCAGTCATCCTGCGACCCAGCGGCATGTGGGCCTTTAGGTCGGCTGCCAGTTCGTCGTCCGTACGTGTGTCCGCCACCAGCAGCCCTGGCGTTTCCGTGGGACCGGGCCCAATGGCGTTCACGGTGATGCCGTGCTTCAGCCACTCCAGGGCCAGCACCCTGGTCAG
>DAOUHR010000109.1:0-30929 GCA_034428635.1 Dehalococcoidia bacterium | reverse complement strand
GTGGATACGCAGGGAGTCCGCTCCCGAGTGAATCCCAAGGCCTCCGACACCTCCTGTCCCTGGTCTCGCCCCCATTGACTGATGGCGTACGGACTGCGGGCGCCACACAGCATGGCGCAGATGGACAACCCCAGAATCGCCCCCAGGGGATGCCGTCGGCCGTGTCCGCTCCGAGGGTCGGGCAACTTCCCCATTGCCTCAAGTATCGACAGTTCCCCCACAGTCTCCCTTGCACTCCTCATTCCACACGCCCCCTTCCTCACTCTCCCTACCTTACTCCTTTTCCCCTATATTCCCCAAGCCTCTCCCTTCCTGTTTCTCATCAATAATCGAAAGACCCTGACGCTAAGCCTCATTCTCGGTTCTTGAGTTTCTGAAGCTAAGTACAAATGCAAGACGTATTCTCCCAGCTTCTGCAAGGCTTTGACTCACCCTCTCATGCTACGGGGAGAGGCCGGCCGCGCCGGCCCCTCAGCGGCGTCGTATAACCCAAGCGACAAACCATCAAACCTTCGACTTGGCGAAGGTCGTCGCCGGCCGGCCAAACGTCCGACATATCCTCTGAGCACAGTGCCTGTTCTCTTGGAACAAGGCGCCCATTTTGTCCTGGTCCAGCGCTGGGGCCGGATCAAAGAGGACGGCTCCCAGCGCAAGGACCCCGCCAGGGGCTGGCGGACCAACTGGCGACAGCGCCGCCCAGGATTCGTCGAGATCAAGGACCACATCATCCAAGGCGGCATGCTGGGTATCATCCCCGCCAGCCTGGGCTGCACGGTCCTGGACGTGGATACAGGCGACCCAACGCAGCTGATTTGTGATCACCTGCTCTGGGCGGTGGTGCTTTCGCAGAGACCAGGGCGCCTTCTCCTCTGGTACAGAGACGACGATGGGCCCAGGGGCAACGCCAATTTCGCCGGTGCAGAAGGCTGCTCGGGCCAGGTGATCTCCGACAAAGGGTACGTGGTCCTGTGGAACAACTCGTTGCAGGACCTGGCGGAGGCCCTGGACTACGGCCACAGCGCCGGCCGGGCCAGCTTCGGCGAAGTGCGCCAGACCCTGAACCTGCGCGGCATCGAAAGCCGGTCAACTGCTGAACAGGAAATTACTCGTCCAGCTCCGGCTCCCACAGCACCAGCCCCCCGCCGACCAGGCGACGCCGTGGATCTCAGCACCGCTTTCCCAGGTCACCGCAACGAGGCCATCTTCGATTACCTCCGCTTCTGGGCCTACGAGAACCGTCCCCAGTACGAGGACTTTGACACCTTCCACCAGGAACTCCTCGAGCACGCCTTTGAGGGATACAGCCTGATCCCGGACATCACCGACTTTCCGGAGGCCGACGTCAGGGCAAACGCCAGCTCGGTAGCCAGGGGAGTGTGGACTTTCCACCCCGAAGAAAGGACAGAAAGCGACCGCCGGAATAAGGGCGGTAAAGCAGGCCTCGGCGACTTCGGTTACCGCGGCGATCCGGCGCTTAAGGCTGACTCAGAGGTGCAACGGTACCGGAGGAGCTGCAGGAGCGCCCTGGACGCCGACCGCGTGGCCCACCGCACCCGGTACGCGGCAGCCAGGTTTGTCACCGGCAGCTCGGTAACCACCATTGCGGAAAAGCTCAATGTCCACTCGAGAACGGTACAGCGATACGTGGCCGCCGCGGAGCTGCCCTCCAAGCGCAAGGCCAAGAGGACCATGGCCATTGAACACGGGAAAACACGACGACGCAACACGACACTCAGCCAAGCAGCCCACCACGGTACGGCAGAGTTTACCGGAGCCCAGACTGCACCAACACGCCTTAAATCCACATTACCAGACAGACATCAGGAACCAACCCAAGTCCCTTCCAAGAGCCACCCAAGCCCCAAAACGTTCTCAAGAAGGATGCGCCAAAGCGCTCCCCCCTGATTATGGGTTGGTGTCGTCACCTCCGGAAAGTCAGGCTTTAGGACCTCCCCGGGCCGGCCCCGGAGGGGCCGGACCAGGCCGGTGCCAAAAGCTGATTTCGAGTTCATGGAGGGGTTGCTGGGCGCCCCGGACCCCTGGACCCCAGCGACGCACGTCCCCGCCGCTCCTGGAAAGACAAGGGCTGCGGAACCAGGAGATGGTTGAGGGGCCGACGTGGGCAATGGCGCCAGAGCAAGGGGGAGCGTCCCGGCAGGGTGTTGTTCCGGCCCCGCCGGCGGCTTATCCTGAGTTAACAAGGGGAGGTCAAGCGAGATGCCGGTACACTATGCGACCCAGGCCTGGATCACCGGCTGCGGTATCGACCTGGAACAACTGGAGGAGTCGGAGCGTGTGGTTGAGGATCCTGGGCTGGTGGACTGCGAGTCCTGCCTGGAGGACCTGGACCGAAGCCGTGCCTGGCACGCCATGGCCCAGGAACCGTCGTACCAGGCCGGCTACGAGGACGGCAAGAGCAAGGCATCCTTCGAGATGGCCAACTGGCGGCCTGGTGACCACGGGGTAGGTTGCGGCTGCGAACCGTGCCTTACGGCCGCAGCAATTGCCCGGCGGTTGGCGGCGGTATGGGTCCACGAGGCTATTACGCTGGCCATCAGTGGCAGGTTGAGTGGTGAGCGGGCCAAGCAGCTGCAGGAGCGTATTGCCGGGTCAGAAGGGGTGAGGCAATTATTGGAGGCCGGCACTTGAGTCCAAGCGATTACTGAATCCTATAACCAGGCCCGTGTGGCAGTGCTGACTGAAGGTGAATGAGCAGAATCGGGAATACGGAAAGGATTTGGTAAGACGTTTCATGCTCAGACCTCTACTGGACAGCCTTTAGAGATAAGTTGTTTTCGGATTAACCTGTTATTTCCATGCGTTTAGGGCTAACTCAATGACAAGACCACGCTTTAGGATTCCTCCCTTCGAGTTGAACACGTGCCTGCTCTGGCCGGAATGGCCTACCATGAACCTGAGTAACAAGACCAGAAACCTGTTTTTGTCACATAGAACGGGAGGGCATTACTCGCTGACCGGTGAAGCAATGACCTGGTTCAATGAGAACCCACACCGAAAATTCTCCATAAGGTCAGATTTAACTGATTGGCTTCAGTCTGAAAGAGAATCCAGCGAAAGAGAACCCCTGATTACAACTGAGGTTATTGAATCCGTTCAATCCGCTGAGGAGGTATATACCTCAATTGAAGAACTAATCGCCAGAACCTTGAATTACTTGGGGAGCATGGGACTCGGTTGTCAGTACATGCTCAGGGACGACCGAGAGCTGAAGGACAAGAACCTGGACGTCCTCCGAGAACGACCCGAAGAAATGTCCTATTTGTTCGAAGACGCCAGAATCTTAGCGGCTTCAGGATGTCAGGATTGGGATGACCTTGGCGTCATCATGGACCACTTCGAGAAGTTCGGTTTTCTAAAGAAAATCCCCAGTCCTGAGAGAAGCGGCTGGCACAATTATTCATTAACTCTCGAAGGACTGCGGGCGTCCCAGGGGTCTCCCGAGCACGCGATGGACGTCGGCACTATATCAACTCCGAACTTGGACCGGCGTTCTGATACAGCCTCCAACGAGGTCTTTGTCATTTACGGACGAAATGATGTGGCTAAGGTCGCCATATTTGATTTCTTATATTCCATTGGCCTGAGCCCCATCGAATGGGAAGAGGCTGTCAAACAGACTGGCCAGACTGCGCCTTATATAGGGAGCATATTGAGCACGGCTTTTTCAGAAGCTCGTGCGGCTATCGTCATCCTAACCCCTGACGACGACGTAACGCTAAAGCAGGGCTTGCAACGGCAGGACGACCCGCCAATAGAACGCGAGGTTGCTGGGCTGCCCAGACCAAACGTGATTTTCGAAGCAGGGATGGCTATTTCCGCATTTGAGAATAGGACTGTCTTCGTCGAAGTAGGAGAAATCAAAAGGTTCAGTGATATCGCCGGACGACATACCATACGTCTCGCAGACACCCCCAATTGCAGGAGAGCAATCATCAACAGGTTGGAAATTGCAGGATGCCCGGTGGACCAGACAGGGCCGGAGTGGGAGAAGGCAGGAGACTTTGCCAAAGCGATTGAAAGCGCAACCGAGGGCTTATACGCCACTATCGCAGGTGTTTCTGACCCGGTTAATCAAGATGCGCTGACCATATTGCGACATGCAGACAATGACGCGGCAAATGGGTCAATAAGCAAATTGGAAAGCGCAGTCGGGTTTTGCATCAGGTCTGGGCATTCCACCTTCGGCGGCAATGAAGACGAAAAAGAGGATGAACGATGGGCAAAGGCACTGGAAAGACTCTTGGCCAGAGGATTCATAGAACAAACAGGTCTCAATGCAACCGGCTTTGAGTATGCTTTGACTCAGTTAGGAAAAGAGTTCTTATCCGAACACCTTGACGACACGACCGCATAGAACTATGAACTATCAACGCGGGGATCATGTACGCACATTGCCAAAATGCCTCCGGCTCTTTAACGCCGGGTTTCGTAGACAAACATGTAGGCCAGCTCTACTCGTCCGTTGTGACGGGCCCAACGAGTAAGCCAGAAATAACCAATGATCACATACCACTCTCATATTCATAACCTCGCCATGTCTGTTTCAGCCAATGCGATTGCCCTTGCTCTGTCGCTGGCTGATTTAGACTCTCAGCGGACGGCTCCGGACTACGGGGAGGCTGTGAAAGAAACACTGCCGGACTTGGTAAGGGTGAGCGCCTCACTGGAAGAAGCAAGCTCAAGACGGTTAGCTGCTCTGCCAAACGACGTTAGCGCTCCGGAGCGAGGGGATCATGGCCTGAAAAGGCACTTGATTTGGATTCGGCGGAGGTTAGACCAGGGGATGCCGGCGCTATGTACAAAAGACGCTTACGACATAGCCGACCAGGATATACCTAGCGTGTTGGAGCGTTTCGAGAGATGGTACGAAAGACATTCTTCCGTTCACAGGGACTTCTACAGCAGGCTGAGACCCTTGATCGAGTCGGGACAGTTGAATGCGGCCTTAAGGGAAGCTTGGGTAATCTTCAAGTCCCAGACGGTGGAAATGTTTGGGATCTCGGAGACTTTGGACGGACACAGCCTGGCTGAAGAACTTTTAGGACCTACTGGGCCGTTAGTGGGTTTCCTGCCTGATGGCGAACGTATGGGGTACCTGAACCTGTTCAAAGGCCTGTATACCCTCTACCGGAATCCCGTTGCCCACAATGATGTACAGCCCCATCCTGACGAGGTTGACGCTGTTCTGATACTGGTCAATGCAGCTCTTGTGAAAATTACGCGAACTCGAAACGAATCCCGATGTCCGAGTTAATGACAATTCCGGCTTGACGTATCCCGGGTCAATCGGTTAGGTTGGAGTCAGCGGGCTAAAAGCAGAGCGCCAGGTTGCCCCGGCGCCCCGCCCGCCACCGGGAGTTCCCGCTCCCGGTCACTTGGCACATCAGGTGGGATTAGCACCATGTGGGCCCAGCGCATTATATCTTCACAGCCTGAATATTCGCCAAAGACCGGCCGTGGCCAACTCCCGCAATTTCGGCGGACCGCTCCATGCGCGGCGGTGCGCCTATTTTTTGGAGGACGCCATGGCTGAAACCACTCCCACCACATGGCTGACCCGCACCGACCTGCGAGCCCGGGGCTGGTCCAAGATGATGTGCAAGGCTATTCTTCCCGCACCGGAGGACACCATCGGCCCCCCGCGGCATCGTATGGAGGTGTGGTCCCTGGAAACCATCCAAACTATCGAGAGCCGCGATGAATCCCAGGCCTGGATCCGCGACACTCTGCAGCTGCGGGCTGAGAACCTGGCCCGCCAGCTGCCGGCCTGCCAGTGCGGCCTGCTGTCCCAGGTGGGCCAGGTGATGGTCCGCCACCTAGCCTTCGAGGTGGCCCTGGTGTCCACCGGCGGGGACCGCGTGGTCGCCCTGCAGGCGCTGTCTTCCAGGAACCTGAGCCTGGCTGACCCCGCGGCCGTGGGGCAGATGCTCTACGACCTGGCCCATGGCCGGTAGGCAAGCGAATACTGCTGGGCTCGTGGACGTGGCAAGGGGCATCGCCGGCAGGCCCATTGGCCCTCCCTGGCCGGCTAGGTCGCCACTCCCTGCCCTGGGGCCATCCACACTTGCCTTACCGGCAGGCCCTGGCAACCACGCCAGGACGCCACGGGCTTCGGGTATGCCAACCGGCCGACCGCCGGGTCTCTTGGAGCGTCGGCCCTGCCGCGGGCCATGGAGTCGCCTGCTGGAGTGCTGTGGTGCCGCGGTAAGCCGGTGGGCCGTCCGGCCAGGGTTTTCGCCGCTCTTGGCGGTTTTCTAAAGTGTAGATTTAAGGGGACGTACTACTACTTGTAACGTATCTAGTTTCCTAACTAGGACCCGTAATACGACGAATTTCTTGGCCTTGCAGCCCTCTCAATTGGAGTGTCTCAAATTCAATATTCGTGTAAAGAGGCGGTTAGAGAAGTATGGAAATAGGGTGTTAACCTCCCGGTAAGCCATTGTTGCACCTCACTGCGGGAGTGCTGCAATGATCTCCAATCCACTTCCCAGAGAGGACTGATGACTCAGAAAATCTGGCGGGATGAGGATGAAAATCCTGTTGACATTCTACATATTCCCCAAAAAAAGACGGTAAGAAAGTTCCTGCTGTTCCAGCCAAATCGGCGACTTGGCCAGGCGCAGGTCGTACTGGTGGCGGAGCGAATCATCAGCGGGAATCTCCCAATGGGAATAGTCTCCCGAGGCTGAGCTGAAGTTGATGGGAGCTGTGAAGGTTGGCGCCCCTTGACCCTCGTACCAATACCCCCAGCACCCGTCCTCAAGGACGCGGGGGAAACGCCTATGCCCATGACGGTCCCTCAGTGCCCTACCCTGGGGGCCAGCCTGCAGCCGGTCGAGGGACGTGGCCATCAGGTGGGGCAGCTGCAGATTGACGTAGTTCATCGCTGCCTTGTCCGTTTCAGTCACAAACAGGACCGCCATGGGCATGCGGGCATTTGCCAGATTTATATAGGGTTGGATCTTGCCCCACGCTTCGTCGGTCTCAATCGCCGAGCGTTCGTACTCCACCGCCACGAGGACCCATCGGTCCTCGTGGCCGCCTGTCGGCAGCAGGACGTAACCGTCGGGGATGAGGCGTACGCCCCCGAAGATGATGTAGTGCCCCTTGGCGGGAATCACCAGCTCGCCCTGGTCCGCTAGGGCCAGATGCAGGTCGATAACGCCCTGCTGGTGCCGGCGGTTGCGTTTGCGGTGGTAGATGCCGGGCAGGCGGCGGTGAACCCCCGGTCTCGGCGGCCGCTGGCGCCGGGTCGGCTCCCGGCGGGTGAACAGCCCAAGCTGGGCTGTAACGCGCTGCACCGATACCCGCTCCGAAGCGGCCAGGACGGTCCTGGCCGCGGACTCCAGATAATAGCCGCCCTCCAGTCTGGAAGCCAGCCTGGCCTTCACCATGGGCCGTGCAGATTCCCCACCCTTTGTAGTGCCAGCAACGCGGGACAGCTTCTCGGGACTGATGGAGAAGAAATTTGCCATGCCTTGGAATGTCTGCCATTGTGCCTTTCCTACAACGGCAAAGGCTTTTCCTATAACTGCCAGGGTCTTTCCCGCCTTCAAGTCCTGGAGGACCTGTTCCGGTTTTCCAAAGGGGCCCTCAGGCAACGGGGCCTTTATCGACTCCCACATCGCAATGGGAAACTGCATCTGCTGCACCACGTTGCCCTGGAGGTCCACAACACCCAAGCGCAGGTTGTCATCGGGTCGGGGCCTCACCAACTCGTCAAAATGATTGCGCGCCAATATGCCGCTGACCCGGTCGGTGCAGATGAACAGCGTCCCGGGACAGTATCGGGGCAGATAGCTATTGTCGACGTAGAGCCAGTCCGACCGCCGCTCCAGCACCTCCCCCAGCTTTTGCCGCATGTTCTGGAACTCCTGCCACCGCTGGTACCTGCCTCTAAAAACGGCGGGTAGAAAGAACGGAGGGTCTCTGGGGTCGTCATTTTGGTACACCAGGACCAGGCTGAAGGGATGGCGCTCCAGGGCCCTTTCCGTGCTATCCAATCCCTCGGGCAGCCACCGGATCTGGACCAGCCGGGCTTGGCGCCAATTCGACTCCCTCAGAACCAGGTCCTCGGTGGGCTCGCCCAGCCTGTTGACGCCCGGTTCGCTCCTGGGCACCACCACGCGGCCTTCGAACAACTCGCTGGCGGGCAGGGTCGGCAGCGTGCGGTAGACCATCTCCACCAGGGGACCCAGGCCCAGCAGGGACTCGAGGTCCCAGTCGCTGAGCCAGCGGCAGCCCTCGAACTCGGGCATATTTGCAAACCTTTCATTCCCTCTGGATGTCGCCACGATGCGCTTGACGGCCCGGTGATGCCAGCCCAAGACAGCTGACTGCAGGAGGCCGATTTCCTCGCCGCGGCCCAGAGCCCTACCGATGTTTCGCCGAAGCCTCTGGTATTCCTGACCCAGGCCGAGAAATGGCCTGAGCATGCCCAGCAGGTCCCGGTCACTGACCAGAGGTTGCTCTGCCACCAGGCGGTATATCATCAGGGTGAAAGGGGAGAATGCCCTAGCCATGACTCCTCCAGATGTAGGTGTCGCCGGCGCTGCGGGACGAGCACCCGCGGGGTTTTCATAGCCAGCATAAACCCGGGCGCGCTCCCTCATTTATTTCGGATTTCAGGTATGGATGAGGGCCCTAATCGCCGTTTCAGGTCCGGTTGCCTTGCCCTTATAATTATCTGCATTCCCCGGCTGGATCCCCTCCCAGGGTCTCTCCGCAACCGGGACCAACGCGCAGCCAGGCATACTGATACTATTGGAGGTCTTGAAGAATGGGTGGAATGCTGAAACGGGTGGCCAATTTTCTATGTACAGCAAGCGGCTGCGTTATTGCGCAGGACAACGCCTTTGGAGTTGACTTCGATCGAGACTGGAAGCGGGCCAAGACCGGCTTTACCTGGTCTCTAAAACTGGCCCTCTATGGCTGGGTTGGCTTCTTTGGGGCAAAAATGTTCATCGACATCTTCTCTCCTTTTCTCGCTGCCGGCACAATCCGCTGGGCCCTGATTACATGTGGCGCCGGTATGCTGCTCTGCATCGGTTGGCTGGTGGTTGTCTCCGCAATCCGCATCGGGGTCCCCGCCCTGAAAAGTAATACCTTCGCGGCTCCCAACCACGGCATCACGCCAACAAGCAGTCGGTTTCGGGCTTTGATCTGCAAGCTTCCAGGTTGCTATACCTGCATGAACATTGCACGTCTCAAGGCCATGAGAGAGAGCCGCCAGCCCGTAGTACCCGGCGACTGAAGAGCCCAGCTGTCAGAGACTCAGAGGTGTTAAATGAGTACACCCCTGCAGAGCTTCAAGCCATGGCTGGAGAATCGGAATTGGTCTTGAACTTAGCAGACGGCAGAATAGTCTTACCGGAAAACCGAAGGGAATTAGAGGAAGTATTGCGGTTCCTGAACGACGACCGATGGATAGGCCTGCTAACTAACCAAACTTACGTCACTAATTCAAAGATCAGGCTGATGGCAAACCAGTAACCCTATTTGTTCAAGTGTAAAGGGCAGTGGACAGACGAAATCCAACTCGCCGTCACTCAAACCGAGATAAAGAGACTCCAATGCCATGCGAAGGTCGACGACACGATCTTCTTACGCCGCGCCACGAGTCGCGGACTTTTCCCACCGGGTCCGCAGGATCCTGGAGCAGATGGGGCCGGAGAGGCTCGGTCAGTTGCTGCAGGCCGTCACCTCTCGAAAATTACCCGTTGCGGCCGCTGGCCACCATGCTCGATAATTGCCATTACCGGGCCAGGCACCTTGACCTATAATGGCCCTTATAAGTCAATGTTGAGGTCCCGAAAATGGCCCTGCAGAACACCCTCCTGCCAGCTCCCCAGGACCACGCCGAGACGCTGCCGCCGGCCCCGGCCGCCGGCCTCACCGGCGGCGACATCCAGCGGATCGGCCGCACCCTGGACCAAAGCGTCTCCCAGAACACCAGGACCATGTACGCCTCCGCCTGGCGCTCCTTCCAGGCCTGGACCGGCGCCCGGGGAGTGCTGGCCATGCCGGCCTCGCCGGCACTGGTGGCCGGTTATCTCTCCCACCTGGCCGAGGAGCGCCGCCTGTCGGTGGCCACCGTCCGGCTCCACAAGGCCGCCCTGGCCGCCGTCCACAAGGCCAACGGCCACGACGACCCCACCGACAACGAAGGCGTGAAGCGAATCCTCCAGGGAATCTCCCGAGCCCACGGGCGGGCCCAGAGGCAGGCTAAGCCCCTGACTGCCGAGGCCCTGGCGGCGGTCAGGGCCACCGCCAACAGCAGAAGATCCCTGGCCGACGAGAAGCGCCAGGAATCGGCAGAGAAGGCCTCCTGGCGGGGACGGGTGGACGTCGCCCTCCTGTCAGTCCTGCGGGACGGCCTGCTGCGCCGGTCCGAGGCCGCGGCGCTCACCTGGGCCGACGTGGAACTGAGGGACAACGGCACCGGCCTGATTACCGTGCGCCGGTCCAAGACCGACCCCGAGGGCGAGGGCGTAACCCTGTACTTGGGAAGAGATGCTGTCGCCGCGCTACGGGCCATCCAGCCCGCCGGCGAACTCCTAGATCCGGAGACCTCCGTCTTCGGGCTGGCTCAGCAGCAGATCGGAAGACGGGTGAAGGCGGCAGCCAAGGCCGCGGGGCTCGGGGAGGGTTTCAGCGGCCACAGCGGCCGCATCGGCATGGCCCAGGACCTGGTCAAAAGCGGCGTCGAATTGCCAGCCCTGATGACCGCCGGCCGATGGAAGAGTTCCAAGATGCCGGCGCGTTACACCGAGCGCCAGGCGGCGGACCGGGGCGCGGTGGCCAGGTATTACCAGGGGAGAGGGAGTTGAGGACTGAGGAGCGGTGAAAGTTCTGGCTTCAGGGCCTATACACTATCCCCGATTTTTCAGGGGCCGCAAATTGGCTCTCAAGACGCCGGGGTTTGAAGCTGAGCCTCGATTTATGGCCTTGGGGCTGGACATTGACTAGCTCCTGCTCCACCATGGCCACCAGCGCCGCCTCGGCCTCTCCACCGGTGCCGGCCCGGGGTTCAACGCGTGGGTGACCGCCTCCAGGTTCTTCTGACTGGCTGCCAACTGGTCCAGGAGCAACTGCTCCCGCCGGCCGGCTTCGGTTAGCAGCCCAGCGCGGTATTCAGCCAGGGCCAGGGCATTTTCAACCTGTACCTTCAGGATAGCCACCTGGTTATCATCCGTTACCTGCTGACTACCGGGGTGATTACCGTTGGGGTTGTCACCCTGACTATCGTCATCCGGCAGGACCCATACTTTCACCCGGCCACCCTGCTTCTCTCGTTCTACCTGGACTTCGCCTGACTTGATTCGCCTTTCTAGGGTTGACGATGACACTCCCATGAATGTCAGCGCCTCTTGTTTGGTTAGCCGTCTGACCTCCACCGTTCACCCCCCTGGCAATCATCTGAGTGTTACCGATGATAACCAGGTGAGTATCAGGCTGCATTCCTGGAGTCCGGCAGCTTTTGACCAGTTGTCAGGTGGAACTTCACCCTTGGCCTTCTTGCCGTTCGATAATATTTAGGCGCTACATGGGGCAAAAGAGAGGGGTGGGAGCATCGTCTCCCACCCCGTAATTCTGGCACCTGTAGGTGTATCGAAGTTTAACTTACGGACCATTGTTTTTTCGGCATTTCTCGTCGGCTAAAACGGCCTGCCGGAAGACCTCGTTCATCCGATCCTCCCAAGAGCCCCCTCCCTGCCGGAAGTGCTCTACCAAGTCTTTGTCGATGAAGTCTAATTCCCGTCCGCCTGGGGTGATTAAAACCGTGATCTTTCCCGACAACTCATGAAAATCAGGCGTGGCAGGGACTTGGGTCTCGGTATCCGCTTGCCCCTCGGCAAACACGGCCCGCCGAAAGGCGGCGTTCATCCGGTTTTCCCAGTACATTCCCTGACTTACAAAATAGTCTACCAAGTCCTTGTCAATATAGACCAGTTCCCGGTTGCTGTTGTCTATGGGGGAGGGTGGTTCGCCTCCCTCCACGAAGACAACTTGGTCGTATTTGTTCTCGGTAAGCCGTACCCTGGCGGAGGCTTGAACCTCGGTGATCTCCGGACAGTCCGGGTCCGCGGCGATCATAGCCTGAATCTCGGCTTCCTCTTCGTCGGTAGGAAAGTAGACATTAAGAACTTTTTCTTCGTTTTCAGCGTTCTCCATAAAGTCCGCGCTCCCGTCTGCTAGCAGGTCTCATGCTAATAATGCGCAGGTTCCCGTCCCGCTCGGTATAAACGATGTAGACCAGGCGATCACCCAGGTACCCGACCGCCACATGCTGCAATTCTCCTCTATCGATTTCGGGATAGTAGTCGGCCGTTGCCCAATTGAAAAACCGAGCGTTATTGAAGTCAAAGCCACGTTCTTGTAGGGTGGTTTCTCTTTTTGTCGGGTCCCACTCAAATTTTAACTCTTGTCCATTATACACATGCTCGGCTACGGAGTTACCAGCCACTGCGCGGGTGGCGGCTCTGGCGTGCTTCGCTTTCAGTCGTTCCTGGTAGTTGGGCATCAACGCTGGAACAACCACAGGCTCAGCACCGGCGACGGAGATGCTCCTTCCTGGAAAGAGCTGTCGCCATGGGGCAAACTCTGGGGCCACCCCGCAAGGTCACCGACGAGCAGGACATCAGGCTGCAACGCGTCCTCACCCACCGGGGCACCGAGTAATCCGCCGACAAACTGTGGAAGCCAGAGAACCACGCCCACCTCCTCCTATCGACACGTCACAGGGCCCTGGATAAACACCAGGGCCCTGTCTTGACACCATATCGACTTCGGGTAGCTTAGATCAACGGTTTTTCTTGGGAATTCCGCGGCGGCTGCCAATAAAGTTCCATTCAGACAGGTCGAACGGTCGATCATTAAGTTCTTTTTTGCGCTGGTCATAAAGGTCAACCATCCCACACATGTCCGCTTGCCAACGGTTGAGGTCGACTCCAGGCAAAGGGCTCACAACCGCACCAGTTTTTAAGTCGATGGCAAGCCTGGCCTGCACGCTCCCGTGGACCAAGGATTGCATTATGTCGCCAGGTATCAGCGAAAGCAGCACTACTTGGTCCCCTCCGTGGGCCAGTATGAAGTATTTGCCGCTATCCACGGCGTCCACTAGAAACGCGGGCCACATCTTCCTGTCCGGCAGGTCTGGGAATCTGTCAAAAGGCTCATTGCCCACAGCTCTTACCCTCCTTCTACCAGGGACCGGACCTTTTGGGCGCTAAGGCGACGAAGCGGCGCCAGGGCTGGTTGTAGACGCGGCGGGTGTTGGCCGACGTGGAACTGTCCAAGGCCTCCTGGATCCGGCGCTGGTCCTGGACCGTGAGACCAGTGGGCGCCAGTTGACCAGAGTCTGTGGGGGCGGTTGGACCGTCATGTTTACACCTACAGATGCACGATAAAGGCAATTATCGTGCATGCTGGCCAGCGGCCGCAACGAGTGATTGTCATCCTCTAAATCCAGTGTACGGGCCGGCACTCGGAACAGCGATCTGTCTCGAGGCAGCGCAGCACCATGACTCTGGCCGGCCGGCTTGATCTCCGGAGCTTCTCCTTCTGGGCTCCTCGGTTTGCGCTGGTCCGGCTCCGGTAAGTGCCAGGCAAGCGGATGAACCGCTCATTTTCCCGATAAGCGCGGTCCAGGATCCAAACGTGGTAAACCATGGAACCATTATCCCGGCACTGACACCTGCTCCTTTACAGCAGTTTTTGCCTCCCGTAAAATGGAGAGAGAGGAACAATTGTTCCTGCTAGATCGTATTTGAAAACCCTATAAGTGTCATATAATTGCACTTAAAGGACATGTTAAGACCAGCGGCAACTGCCAAAAGAATGAGCCACACACCTGAAAAGGGCCCAGCCGACATGACAATGGACCAAGTCCAACAAACAATCAGGACCATAGTCCAGCAAGAGAACAGGTTCTTCTGGGCATCCCAGCACGAAACCACGACTCGCTACATGCTGGTGGACCCCATACTCCGAGCTCTCGGCTGGCACTTATCGAACCCAAGGCAGTGCATTGTTGAATTCCCCATATACGACGAAATAGAAGAGAGACTTCTATACCGTGTTGATTACGTACTATTCAACGCGAGGCAAGAGCCCGTCATCATCGTAGAGGCAAAGAATATCCAATGGCACACGCGAGACGAAAACTTCTGGGACCAAATGGATAACTACCTGGACTGCTTCTCGGGACTGAAGGCAGCTGTGCTGACCAATGGAGAATATTGGGATATAGCAAAATACGACAGCCGCGGGAACCTCCATGGCGAAAGCGACAAACCCTTGGGATTGACTTACCCAAATTACCAAGAAACCGCGTGTAGGCTCTTCAATGCCTTGGCTAGAAGCAACTACTGGAACTAATTTCCATACACCAGTACGTACTGCCAAGTGAGGACAATGAGTATGCAGAACCCCCTTCTCGCTGTCGCTCAGGAGCACTACCAAAATCTGCATCCGGCACACGTCACCGGCGTCACTTCCACTGAACTGAATCGGATCCGCCAGTCCCTGGACAGCAGCGTCTCCGAGAACACCCGAGCCAGTTACCGCTCGGTGTGGAAAACCTTCGAGCGGTGGGCCCAGGTCAGGGCAGCGCTGGCTCTGCCAGCCTCCCCGGCACTTATCGCTGCATACCTCTCCCACCTGGCCGAGGAGCGGCGCCTCTCGGTGCCTACAGTCCGACTCCACCGAGCAGCCATCGCCGAGATCCACAAGAGCAACGGCCACCAGGACCCCACGGACAACGATGGAGTCCGGAGAGTTCTCAAGGGCATAACCCGGGCCCACGGACGGGCTGCCAAGCAGGCAAAACCCCTTACCGCCGAGGCCCTGGCGGCGATCAGGGCCACAGCGCCATCCAGGCGCCTGCTGGGACAAGGAAAGAAGCCGGAGTCGGTCGAAAGGGCCTCCTGGCGGGGGAGGGTGGACGTCGCCCTACTCTCAGTGCTGAGGGACGGGCTGCTCAGGTGCTCCGAGGCCGCAGCGCTGACCTGGGGCGACGAGGAACTGCGGGACAACGGCACCGGCCCGCTGCAGCTGCACCGGTCGAAAACCGACTAGGAGGGCGAGGGAGTGGTCCTCTACATCGGAAGGGAGGCGGCCGCGGCGCTCAGGGCCATCCGGCCAGCTGAGCAACTTATTTATCCGAAGACGCCGGTCTTCGGCCTGTCAACCAGGCAGATCGGCAGGAGGGTGCAGGCGGCAGCCAGGGCCGCGGGCCTGGGCGAGGGGTATACGGGGCACAGCAGCCGAGTTGGCATGGCCCAGGACCTGGTGAGGAGCGGGGTAGCGCTGCCGGCGCTGATGACCGCCGGCCGTTGGAAGAGTTCCAAAATGCCAGCCCGGTACACCGAGCGCCAGGCCGCGGACCGGGGGGCAGTGGCCAGATGCTACAGGGAGGGAGCCCGGTGAGGTGAAGCCCAAGGCGGGCCGCCAAGGCCGTCACGATGGACACGCTGATCAGCTGCGATTCATGAATCTTGTGGCGCTTGCTATCCCTAGGATAAGAGTTCCTCCTCTTGCCAAGGACAGGAACGGTTCTAGAGAGTTGGGGAGCCTATGTTTTAAAGTTTAGCGAGCTGGATAGTCCCGGGGACTTCCGGTGGTCCGTACCGCTGACAAACCGTGACGTAACAGGTGCTCCTCTGCTTTTTTAGCCATTATTATTGTCTCAGGGTCACCGGTCTCCAACCCCGCTTGCAGTATCTCCTTCGCAGGTTCCGTCTGTATTTCGTGCACGTTTTCTTGAATACCATCAACTATTTTCGCTAAGCATGCCACCACCTTGCCAGGGCGTTCCGGTAGCAGTTGGTGAAGCGTCTGGACACTACTGTAAAGTTCCATACCGGAAGGCCGCCCGATATCCAAAACCTTCAGGAAAGCATCCAGTCGCCAATCGGGATCCAAGCACTCGGCCTCTAGCCACGACCAGAACTCACCAAACTCCTGAGGTGTCCCCTCTTCTAACCGGAACTCAAAGAACGCCGTAAATTTCTCCTTCAAGTCCTGATCCAAACTGTCGCTTCGCAAAAGCATCCGACCTACGTCACTAAATAGTCTTTTGTGGCGGTCCGGCCTACCAACAGTCTGTTCATAAAAGTATTCGAGAAGACTTTCGTCTCCTTTTAGAGGGTAGAGTCCCCAAAGATAGTAGACGAAAAGGTCTTGAGCGAGCCTGCCCGCAGGGGGGTGGCCAAGGACCGTACCCTCTTCAAGAAGTGCCAAATGTTCGATGGCGAATCGAAATTGCGACCCGAGTGTTTCGAGCACCCTGGAATGGCAACGGGTGAACAGAAGAAGAGCTCCGAATGAAACGACCCACCAGGCTGGGTTCGTCTGTGGGAAAATGTCGATCTGATGCTGCTTCGTCCACTCCGAGTCCAAGTGGAGTATGTTGCCGTAGTTCTGTCCAAGAATAGAATATTCGGGCACAGTTAAGGGAAATTCGGCATCCGCAGCAAACCTCCTTTCAAGTGTACTGGTCACAAACGACACGTCGGCTTCTGGATCGTGGTTTTTTAACCATAACCCGTACTGAATCAGACTCCCCAGAGCTACACTTCGGGTATTATTGATTGCTTCGGTGTGTGGTTCGTCCCTATTCAGGATAACGGGCTCATTGTTGTCCAGTCTCCAATCCGATTGGAGGCAGAGCATTTCCAGTAGACTGGCAAGTTTCTCCCCGACCGCCAGTGGCAAGGCGTTCTCCACTTTGACACAGGTTCCTACGTAATCGCCGACAGCACGTCGAGCACTGTTCCAATAGGCGCCACCACGAGACCAATCCTTTCCCCTGAATCCTTCTGTTGGATCGTCGTCGGGATGAGAAAGAACGAACTCACAGATAGCGAAAGAATCGTCAACCCTGCTTAGATTCCCTGCTTTTACGCATTCTTCCAACACGGCCACAATAGTCCGCACATAGATGGTCCGCTCGATCTTATCCAGGTTCTCAAGCCAAAACTGAAACCGGTCGTTATCGGGGACGATATGTTCTCTAAAGATGGCCCCAAAGGCCTTCGCTAGGCCCTCAATATTTACTTCAATGAACGCCACGTCTTCAGGACTCATAAGTGTACCCCTCGTCCCATTGGTTGATGTAATCAAGCAGTTCTGAGTCTGTGAATTCAGACAGTTCTTTAGGTGCAATTGGGCTCTCCTGCATTACCGCCCCACCTCTAGACTCGCCAATCAGGAGATAGTTCTCATCCAAAACCACCCGGTCAGCGTCCCT
The DNA here is from genome assembly GCA_034428635.1 of Dehalococcoidia bacterium. Taxonomy (GTDB): domain Bacteria; phylum Chloroflexota; class Dehalococcoidia; order Lucifugimonadales; family UBA3495; genus Bin22. Next base: position 13,657 of record DAOUHR010000109.1, on the reverse strand, counting down.
CAACAGCCCTTGGTAGTAATCCAAGTATTCGCCAAATAGTACCGACGAAAACGGTCTGAGTTGCTTCTCATGGAAATCTCGGGCATAGCGGTCGAAGAGTTCATCAGAGAATTCATAACCAAGGCTTTCCTTGTACCGTTTTTTCGGTGGCCCGCTCAGGATTGCCTCAAAGATAGTCGTTCTCTCCGCTATCGTGAGGAGCTCCTCTCCAAAGTGCTCGCACGCATTGCGTATCATCTGCTGGCATTCGTAGCCGTGAATCCTACGAGCATAGTCGCCCTCTTCAACTATGCTCTCCCGGATCCAGACCATTGTCAGGGCATTTAAATTACGTGCGCAGAGGTGCTGCCGCAATCGCCGGAATATTCTCCAACGCGGGGCACGTAACACTGCGTCCAGTTCCTTGGTCAGTTCCGGCTCCTTCTCGAAGACCAGCCCACACGCGTACACCAAGCCCTCCACTAGCTTGTTGCTCGACTCCTGGTAATGGCCGTCGGTACTGTCCAACTTCCGACACCAGAATTCAGAATCATCGTGCCAATATCGGCCTCCATCCGGTTCCTCCGCAACGTGCAATCGGACCATTTCGTCGGTTGCATGTACAAGAACATGTGCAGTTCTAAAGGGTTCCTTCTCCGAAAGAGGACGTATGCATCGTTGGAACATCTCCCCATATTCCCAATCTCTCAGATAAGCACCCGGTTCGGCCGGAGGGGTTATATCTACGCCGTGTGCCCGGTACCACTCGCGTTTCTCCTCCATTCGCGAGTCCGGCTCGAATTGCACGAGAATCTCTAGCAGTTCTAGAGCGGCATCCACTTCATTCTCATCTATCCAATACCGAAGCAAATTCACATAGGAATGGCCCCAGATTTGAAGGTCATGCATGTCTATATCTAGTACTTTCGCCTTGAGCATGGTGGATTGCGGACCCGGAAGTGCCAGCGCAATATATAGAATCTGCAACTTGATCCTATAGTTGTCTACTTTAGGTAACCGCAGGACGACATCAACAACAGCAGCAGGGTCCTTGCGGGCAACCCTCTTGAGATACAAGAGAGGAGGCCAGAAAGGGGCATGGTCTTGGCCATCCACAACTTGCTTCTCTGGCGGGTTCGAGAAGTATCCTCGCCCCACAAGATGTGGTATCCAAGAAGGATCGTCAGCATTCTCAAAGAAAAACACATAATTCGCAGTTTTCCCTTCTATTAAAGAAAACATGCGCTCTACATCGAAATTTATCAAACTGACCCCCCCAAGATAGATAGAATCTCCTCTTGATCCTCGGCTGTTGTCGGAGCCAGCACGTGAAGGATCAATTCTTCCAGTTTATAAATGCTGTTCCTCAACTCTCTATCATCGTCAGCGCCACGATGGTGCGCAAAACCTTCCAGTTCCTTCTGTAGCTCGTAGACGCCTTGTAGTCTTCTACCCGAGATTTGTCCTTCGAACCGACCGGTCAAAGGGTCAAAGTATTCCAGAACCACCCGCATATTTTCTCTACGGGTTGGCTGGCTCTCATAGTCTAACAACAAAGAAACGTCTTCGATTGTGGCAGCGAGATCCGAGTCAATCTCTCCGACCCACCCTTCCGTATAACGTTCACGGTCTTTGGCAATACGTCTGACCAGCTCACGTCGTTTTCCAGGAATATCGTAACCCTTAGGAAGTTCACTTCTAGGCACCACCCTGGGTAACTTATCAAGGATCTCTCGCAATGAATGAGCCGCCTGCGAAATACGATCAGGATTGTAAGGGTTATCGAGGGCATAGAGCGCACCCGAGTAATACAGACTCATGCGATATCGCGTACCCTCTACTTCCTCCAGGGCCCGCAGAACGCTCTGCTGGCGCTGGGTCAGAGCTAGGGGAGCCGGCCTTTCTAGCTCCTCTCCGCTATTCGTCATCTTGATTGCAACTCCTGGAAGGTTGTAGGCACTGCGTACTCTGCTCTCCTTCACGGAGGGCTTGGCATTCGTGTTACCCTTTGATTCTAGCGAATTGGTTTCCAGGAAGGAACAAGACAGGCTCATCACCTCCGATATAAAAAGATGAGCAATGGGACCACTCCAAACACCCAGTCTCCGGACTTTCGAACCGCAAAAGGTGCTGGCTCGCACCCACCCTGATGACCACAGGCCGGTGGAAGAGCCCCACCATGCCGGAGTGCTACACCGAGCGCCAAGCAGCAGACCGAAGGGCGGCGGCCAGGTACTACCCGGCAATCCCTGAATAACTGCGGGACATGGGAACACTTTTGCGAGCCAAGCAACCAATGAGCCTACAGCCAGACTTCTGACCACGGCGCAATCAAGCTACAATAAGGAAAGCCAAGTTCAAGAGCACTGGAGGTCAGCCCAATCAGTCCCGCCCAAGCCGGAGCCCTTGGCATTTTCGATCTGCAGGCTTCCGGGGAAAGTGCCGTGATTCCCACCTGAAACTGGTCCCAAGAGCCCGGCTAGGTGCTTGGAAAGCCCAAATTCGGAGGACAGCATATCCTGCAATGCGGCGGCGGAAATGGTGCCGTGCGGGGTGGGCCTGAGGCCGAGCCGGTGCTGGGTTGGAACGCGCACCTCGTTGCGCCGGAGTCGTTCCTCGACCTCCCCGCCTACGCTTTCCACCTGCAGTTGGATCTCAGGAGACGCCTTGCCCAAATCGTGCAGTCCCGCCAGAAAGGCAGACCAGAGGCCAGCCGTATTCCGGCATCCCCCAAACCGAGGGATTTGGACATCGCCGCTTGCTGCGCCGGCGAGAGAATGTGCTCCCACATCTCCTTCGAGACTAAGGCAACGTCGCACATGTGACACAGCAGGGGTAAGATAAGCTAGGCTCCCTCACTCAACCACCCTAGCTTTACTCCTCCTTTGGAATTGTCGGATAAATGCAATGATTTGACAAGGGAGGTGCTTCCTTGGGGAAATAAAAGAAGGGCCTTGACGGGGGGTAAAATGAGGGGAGGGGGCGCCGGTTGACAGGGTTAACGTAAAGTCTGTTGTGCGACCTGCAGGAGGGTCGGGCCCTTCTTCACAGAACAAGCCTTCTACGAATCTACACCACGCCGTCTGTTAGGCGCTTCAACAGGTCCACGCGGAGTTATGGCCCGCCGGTCAACCAAATTACCGGAAGTCCCCGCCGACCGCGATAGATAGCCCGAAAACCGTTAGACTCCAATTTAGCCAATAGGCGGCGGCCTAACTGGCCGCCGCTATTAGTTATATTGGGGACTTGGCCAATCGGATCCGCAAACTTTCACGGGAGGAGGCCGAAGAGCGTCTGTCTGCCATGACGGTGGGGTCCATCCGGGAACTGGCCCCTTTGGTCGGCATACGGGTTCCCAGCAAGGCCACAAAGGACGAGCAAATCGAAACGCTCCTGCTCCACCTGTTCGACATCCCCAGAGGTGCGGAGGTAATCGAGACCCTTCGCGCCAACCGACCGGCTTTACCCGGCCTTAGCGCACCCGAGACAAACAGGCGAGGCATGGTCCAGAAATTCATAGCCAACGGAGAGGACCTAACTAGCCTTTTCTATTGGCTACCGCCGAGGGTGAGCCTAGATGTCAGGCGGTCCCGTTTGACCGTCTGGACAATGGCCCGCAGAGCGGGAGAGGTTGAGGCAAAGTTCCGCCAGTGGGACGAGTTCAAGGTGGAGTTTCATCTCTTCGGCGGCGAGACATTAGCCTGGTACGTCCGCCTGGACGGTAGCAGACTGCCCCAGCAGCGGGAAAACGGAATAGACCTGGTGCCCTTTCAACTCAGGGTCGTGCGGACGGCTTAGGGCAAACGGCTACCAGTCAGATTCTGCGTTCCTCCGGTCCTGCTAGTTGCCCGAAAAGGGCGACGGCAGGTCCGGGAGGGATTCCAGCACAGAATCCACTTGTTCGCTGTCCAGAAGTTGCTGATCCATTTCTGCCTTGATTTGCATGCCCGCCAGGGTAAGTTCAGCCTCCTCTACCAGCACTGCGTGGTTCTCCACCTGCGTACCGCTCCCGTAAAACAGGAAGGGCGTCATGGCCTTCAACTGGCCCGACACACTCTCATGCTCCACGTCAGTCACAGTTTCGGCGTCCAAGCGAACCGTCCACTTGCCGTCCTCCTTTAAGTCCACCGAAGCACCAGTCCAGTTGACCTGCGTGTCGGCTTGCCCACTCTCCCACTGCTGGCTGGACTCCAGCACGGTTTCCTGGAGTTCCACGCTGATGCTCGGTAGCGTGTCGGCCTTGCTTGCGATGGAGCGCCCGATGTCTGACTGGACTTGAGGCAAGTTGGCGCCCACCCATTCCCGTGCGGCCGATTCGGCCTCTGGCGCACTAATCGCCGATGAAGCGGGCGTCGGTGCAGGCAGAGCAGTAGCTGTGGGGGCTGGTGTGGCAGTAGGGGTCGAGGTGGGCGGCGCGGACTGGCAGGCCAGAAGGGTCAGAGTCAGGAGAATCAGGCCCACCGGGGCAGACTTGAGCATACAGACAAACTCCTTGTAACGGTTGGCTGGAGTATCTTATCGCAGTCCATCCTTCCGGGACAATACTCATGCCCGCGAGTGCGCCCGGTAGCTATACTGCCCGGGTATCCGGTTGGTCGTTTTCAGAACCGGACCGGGAATGCGGAGGTACCTATGCCTAAGCGAGAACCGCGATTATAGGTGTCTTGTCATTTTCCGGCATCTATGACCCATTAGAGCGAGGAATTTTCGCCAACTATATACCGGTTTAACCGGCAACATTGACCCTCCCTGGGGAGCCAGTCGGCGACCATTGCCACACTTCAGTAAAGAGGAGAGCGGCGATGGCGTACCGGGAGGTGACCAGAGTGGAAATAGAAGAAGTGCTGCGACGTTGGCAGGCGGGAGAAGGCCTGAGACGGATCGCGTCAGGCACAGGCATATCGCGGATCACGGTGCGCAAGTACGTGACTGCGGCTGAGGAGCTGGGTCTGTTCCCTGGCGGACCCAGCTCTGAGGAGGAGCAGCTGAGCCGACTGGCCGGCATAAGCCAGGCGGGGCCCCGGCAGGCGCAGATCCCTTCGGAAGAGATCCTGGCCCCCTGGGAAGACCAGATTTACCAGTGGATCACCCAGGACAAGCTGCAGTTCAGGCGCATCCAGGAATTGCTGGCCCAGCGGGGCTGCCGGATCTCCTATTCGGCGCTGTACCGATGGCTGCAAAGGCGGAACTGGCGGCGGCGCAGCCTCAGAACGGTGCGGATGGAGCAGAGCGCCCCTGGGGAAATAGCCGAGCTGGACTTCGGATGGCTGGGCTTCATCCAGGACCAGGATGCTGGCACCTGCGAAAGTAAACCAAAGCACCCAAGCAAATACGACGTGGGGGCACGAAGGCCCCAAACGTCCTGATTTATTCGTCGTTGCCTTGGGATTGGCTTACTTTCGCAAGCGGGAGTATGGGGGTTTAACTACTTCATGATGCCTGTTCTACAGCTCTTTGAGGCCCGGCGGCAAGCTCAGGGCGGCATGACCTACAGTTTAGTGGACAGTAGTGCTTAAGATGCGACGGCCCTGGTTGCGACTTGCTTCGAAACACTCCCGCGGCTAACAAACGATATAATTCCCTTTCGAAACCTGGCCAGCAGCGTGTCGTCATCCTCATTACTGTTAGACCGTTGCCCCTTAGCTATTTCCTACGCCAAATCGAGCTTCTTAATTACTACTTCTATCCTTGCATCTCTGTATTCCATAAATCCCCCTCCTTCTGTTTCATAAACGCCCGTTTTCGTGACAGTTTGGCGGGTGGCGGACCCTGGTAGAGACCGACTGTCCGATAAAGGTATAATCCCTTTACTCAACGCCATCAGCTTCGGTCTCTTCTGGTCGGCGAACCAGCGCGCTAGGGTCTTTTTCAACATATTCCTTAAGCGCCTCGACCCCCAATACTTGCTTCCGCGCGGGACGAATGGAAGGCGTCTGGTCTATGAACTCCGCAGATCCGCTTTCTTTGGGGCCTGCCAAGGTCACGACGCGGACGACCCAATCGGGCGGGGGTTTGCAAAACGCCCAATCGACACACTGAAGCACCTGACCTGCTGCCCGCCATTGTCCGGCGGTATGCCAATTTCCCGAAAGTTTATCCATCACGTAATTCGCTTTGCGACGGTTCTCGAAGGCGGCATCCTCTCGTTCCATTCTACGAATGACACCGTCGTCGTCTCGGTGATACAACCAAATATGGTAGTGAATCTCTGTCATTGGAGCACTCCACTTACAGGAGCCCGGTCGTACAATTGTACGACCGGGCTCCTGGGTTAAATCCGGTCCAGGTATGAATGGTGTTCCCCGGCCAGGTAAACGTACTGCATGGTCATTGCCAGCGACGAGTGGCCCAGCCACTTCTGAAGGATGTTGACCGGTACGCCCTGGAGGATGCAGTGGCGCCCGTAGGTGTGCCGGAAGGCGTGGGGATGTACTCTGGAAGGCTGAATGTCGACCTCCACTGCGGCCTTCTTCATTCCCCGGCCCACCGCCTGGTGGGAGAGCTCCACCAGCGGCCGGTTGCGGGCCTTGGTCTCGCCCGAGGCGCGGTCCCTGAGTATCTCCACCAGGTCCTCGGGGATGGGGATCTCCCTGGCCGTCTTGGCCTTGTTGCCGACAATGTCCGCCGGCAGGCTGATGGGGGAGAAACACCCGGCTACCCCTGGGCTCAAGCCGGCAGCATATCCTTTCGGAGCAGGGCATGATCAATTAGAATTGAGGTCAAACCCAATGAAACTAAGGAGGCCGACACCGTGGAATCAAGAAGGCCACATCCGCCAGAGGTTATGGGAGCCCTCGGCGACGAAATCTACCAGCAGGACATAGTCCACTTGGTTGAGCCGGACCACAACGAAGAGATAGTGGCCATAGACGTCGACAGCCGCCAATGGGCGCTGGCCACCGACGAGGAGGAAGCGGTGGACCGCCTGCGCCGGATTCATCCACAGGCCTTCAACATCCTTTGCCTCAGGGTCGGCTCCGGCGCCGTCTACATCATGAGAGCCTGTTCGACAAGGGGAGGACCTTGATCGAAGGGAGGATAAACGACCGGTACGAACCGATAATTACCATAACCGTAACCACGCCGGAGGGTGATTCCAGAGAAGTAGAAGCCGTGGTTGACACCGGCTTCAACGGGTTCCTGAGCCTGCCGGCAGAACTAGTGGAGGAACTGGGACTCCCCTTCCTTTATTCCAGCAGAGCCTTCCTGGCCGACGACCGGCAGGTAACCCTGCAGACCCACCAGGCAACCATCAACTGGGACGGTCAATCCAGAACCGTGAGGGCCAGCGCCAGCGGCACCACAGCGCTGGTGGGCATGCGGCTAATGGAGCAACACCAGCTCGAAATGGATGTCCGGAGAGAAGGCGCAGTACGCATCAGCCGGCAGTTTCCAGCCTGAGTTGCCGGTGCCAGGCCCGACCGCACCGGGACAATTTCACATCCCCATCATCGTGCTTTTCTTCCCGAGCCCAAAGGGTCCGCCGCCGCAAGAGGGTCAAGGCCCTGGCCCGCGAGTTCCGACACAACCATGTCAGAAACCGTAACCATTGCCACCAGGTCACCAGCAGGCTGGTCAAGGAATACTCCCTGATATCCATCGAGGACCTGAACTCCGCAATATGACCGCATCCGCCCGGGAGCACTGTGGAAAACCCAGGCCCAAAGGTCACCCAGAAGGCCGGCCTGAACCGGTCCATCCTGGAACAGTCCCTGGGTCTGATAACACAGCAGCTGCGCTACAAGGCAGAATGGGCCGGTGTCCAGCTTATAGACGTCGACCTGGTCAACACCTCCGGAACCTGCTCCAGATGTAGAGCAAAAAACAAACACAAACTGGCCGAATACCGGGCATTTAAGTGCCCGACCTACGGCCTGGAAATAAACCGCGACCTCAACGCAGCTATCAACATACTGAACAAGGGCCTCAAAGCCCAGCAGGGCGGGAATCCCCCTGCCGCCCCACCCGGGGCGATGACAGCAGCAGGGCTGATCCCACTGAGATCGTCTTGGATGTAATTCCCTCATTAACCCTACAGGAGAGCCAGTGACAATCGCCGCTTGACACTCCGCATGACCCATCTCTAGCGTGAATAACAGGCCCCCGGGAACAAAGCCCGGGGGCTTTCCACATCTTCACCCCGCGGAGGTGGCCACCATGCCCGTGCTGCGTAAAGACGGCCCCTACATCTGGACTACCTGGCTCAGCAAGCTCCTCGTCGGAGACAACTCCTGTGAGTGGGCCTCCTGGTTCAAGACCCAGTTCGACGGCAAAAGCTGGACCAGGGCCGACCAGGTCAGCAACCTGGCCCGCTGGCAGATCGGCCACACCGATATGCTCAACCGCAAAGCCGGTGAGCTGAGAAAGCAGGGTTACGAGGTAACTCGGGAGGCTCAGAACCAATTCACGGTGGCCGCAGAGAAAATAAAAGTGGCCGTCGCCGGCAAGTGCGACCTCATCGCCCGCCAGGGAGACCTGGTGTGGATTATTGACGTGAAAACCGGCCGGCCCAGGGCCTCCGACCAGGCCCAGGTGATGATCTACATGTACCTGCTCCCGCTGGCCCGGCCGGAGCTGCAGAAACTGAAAGTGAAGGGCCTGCTGGTCTACGGAGACCACGAGGCGGTGGTCGAGCCCGAGGAAGTGGACCGACAGTTCGTCCAGGCCCTGCAGGGCCTGATCAGGCGCCTGGCCAACACCAGGGAGCCGGCGGTGAAGGTTCCCGCCTGGTCCGAGTGCCAGTTCTGCGACATCAGCAAGATTCACTGCCCCGAGCGCGTGGAACAGCCGGACAGGGAGAAGGGAACCATAGGCCGGTTCTGAGCCCGCGAACGGTTTAAGGAAGCCGCAAGAACAGCCGCAGGGATCCCTGCGGCTGTGAGTTAGAACGGAGTTCCCAAGGGTTGCCTGGACCACACCAGGCCTTTAGGAAACTCGCTGGCCAGCAGCAAGGCATCCTGGTCAACCAGGTGGTTAAGGGAACAACGATGAAACCGATTCCTCCGGAGATTCACCAGAGGAATCGCCAGGGGGACAGCCAGGTGGTGAGCCCCTGCCCGCCAGGGACAAATCAGAAAAGGAGGAGCTGATCAGTCTCCGGCTGCAGGTGAAGAATCTGGAGGACCTGGCCAACTTCTGCTGAGGAGCTGCTGGCCATGGCGTAGGAGCGCCGGCCCCTGACCAGGGCACCTGGCAATTGCGCTCCGCGGGAAAGGCATCGACAGCTCAGGCCCTTGAAACCCCTGAAAACGCCAAAAGCCAGGAGGTCGCCCGCGAATTAGGCACGCTCAGAGGCGAAACGCGGCCTCTGGTAAACCGGGGCGGTGGTACAGATCCCCCGCGCCGGAACCAGAACGCTGCGCCGGGCACGGCGCAGCCCTGAGAGACAAAATGCAAGAACCGGACCAAAAGGAAGCTTTCAGCCAGCCCAGGGCATTGCCGACACCACCCCGGCCCGTTTCCGTTAATGACCCCCTACGAACAAGAGCTCCGGGGAAAATACCTGGCCTACCTGAACAGCATCGGCTACGAGGGAGACTACCCCGACTTCGAGGCCTGGTACCAGGTCGTCCGCTATGCCCAGGGATCCGGGACGCCGAGAATGTTGGAAGAAGCCAGCGAACTGCGCTGCAAGGACGTCCTGGAGGCAACCAGAGTCTTCAACCGGTTCTGCGATAACATGGGACAGGAGTAACACCAGTCACGGTAGAGGTGGCCGCGTCCGCGGGCAACGTGACCTCGACGCGATCATGGCCTTTGACATGCCGCTTCGCGGGCCTGTTGGCCAGCGCCTTCCAGACAACCACAGCCAGAAAAGCCGCCTCAGGGACCAACAGAAGGAAGAAAAGGGCGCCTCTCGTCCAGAGGCGCCCAGTTTACTTGGCCACTGTGGTGACGAATGAATCCAACATTCACCAGGGCCGCCGCAACTCTCCGCCGTGAGTAGCCTCCGGAGTATCTCCCACCAGGCCCATCGGCATTTCCATCCTGACTGCCTTCACCGCCACCGGGCCCTCCGGGGAATAAACATTTATCGACTGGATTCGAGGCTCCGGCCCTTGAACACCTTCCGTACCCTGCACGTCGGTTGACGCCACCTGGACCAGCTAGGCGCCCCAGCTGAAGACCAGGAAAAGGAGAGCAACGAAAACCAGCTTGCGATAGACATTTCTCATAGCAACCGGAAGTATGGCCGCGCCAACCGGCGATGTCCATACCTAGCAACGCAAGACGGACGGCCCTTTCCAAAGCTTCCACTGACGCACGCCTCTTGCCAGTCTGGACGACCCATCATCAAACTGGAATGACGGATAATGATGGACAGCCGGCTGACCTGGCTTTTTACCACCTGGGCCGCATTATCGCCGTCCTGGAGCTGGGCGCTCGGGCCCACGGCGAGATCCGATGAGTCCACCGGTACTACCTGGCAGGGTTCATGCCCCAGGCAGGCCTGCGGGAGCCCCTGCAGAGGCATGGCCAGTCGGTCCTCCCGCGGCTGGAAAGGAAGGGAACCGCCGAAACCTACAGGACCACCCTGGACCAGCTCGCGGGAGCGCTGCAGGCGACCGGAGGCCAGCCACCGGCCTACGGCAGTTCGACAGCTGGGCCGCGCAGGTTCTGCGGGACAAGCATCAGGAAGCACGTGTACCGCCGAGCCCGGGGCCGGAGGACGCCGTCCTGTACGCCGAGGGTTACCTGGAACAGCGCAGCGCCCTGCAACCAGGACGGGCCAGGCAAACGGCCGAGACGAAAAAACGGGAGTACCTGTGGCACTACCACCTGGGCCGGACGATGCCGTGGAACGGTGCCGGCAACGACCCGAGGGTGCCACCCGGGTTCCAGCAGGCACTCAAGGACAAATGGGCAATCACCCCCGACAGTTCCAGGAAAAGAGCCAATGGAGAAAGTGCGTTCGGCGCCAGTCATTCCGAGAACCGTTAGTCTCACAAAGCATGCTGACCACTAGCCCGCCATGGATCATGAGCTGGACCACTCCCTTGGCTCCGAAGATGAAGCACCTAAACCAGGTCGGAGCAGGGGGAGAAAAGTGGCAGCGGGATGCTCTAGAAGCAGTGGTTGAATAGAAGGAGTCAAGGCCGAAGGCGGCACACGTAGATTGACTTTTACGGAACAAAGCGATATACAGATAGGCGGTGGGCAGGAAGGAAGTAGCCCGCAAGGAAAATCCCTACGGGCTGCCCCGACCAGCACGGTTCGCACCCGGACTGGCGGTAGGCGCCAATGGAGATAGGACCTCCATGGGCCATGAGCCAAACTATATCACGGACGCCCCGTCGGGGCGTGCCCGCAAGGTTTCGCTTTTCCAGGGCGCCTCGGCGTCCCTGGCTATGGCTATCCGGAACGGTCAACCCACGTCCTTAATTGGACGTGGGTTTTTCTTTGCCCGCCGCCAAAGGAAAAAACCGGAGGTGCGCTGACGATGCAGGAACCTATCTCAGAAGACAACCGCCTTGATGATGTGACCGAAACCGGAAGGCAGCCCGGGCCGGAGACCCGAGGCAACGGTGCAGAGGAACTACCGGGAGCAGCGGGCTCCCGACCCGCTCCGTCAATCGGAGCAGGACCGAAGAATACTTGGATCATCTTTGGAGGGGTGGGTGTGGCGGCGCTGATTATCGTAATTGGCGCCGTTGTCGGCGGTCTGTATTTCCTGGGAGATGACGGGCCCCCTTCGGCGAGTTCACTTTCAGCCCTCGTACCGGAGGATGTGGAATACATTGCCAGATGGGACGTGCAAAAAGTGCTGGAAGGGGAAATTCTCGAGGGACTGGACGATCCCGATCCAGAAGACTGGTTGGAATACCTGACGCCAGCCTTCGGCCGAAGAGTCGAAGTGGAACCCCATCACATCACCACCTATGTGAAGACAGAAATCGAAGGCTGGGACGTGGAGATGATTACGGGCCAGTTCGAATACGAGGACATGCGGGATGACCTTGATGACATGAACTACGAAGAAGGCTCCTACCGGGGATACGAGCTCTGGACTTCGGGGTCAACAGGCCGGACCGTGGCGCTGTTCGAGGAAAGCAGTTTCGTCATCTTCTCTGAAAGCGAGAGTCCGGTCAAAGACGTACTGAACAACCTCTACCGGGATGGCGGGTCCCTGGCGGAGGCAGAGGACACAGACCTTAGCCAGGTTCTCGGACAGCTAGGTCAGGGGCACGCAGTCGTGGCCAGCAGCAAAGAGGGGGCCTGCCCGGTAAGACGGTGCCAAGCAGTCGGCATCGCATTAACCGGGTACGAGTTCGCCGAAGAGGAGGCCACCGCCGACTACCAGCTCCTATTCAGCAGCGAGAGGGCAGCCGAAGCTGCAGCAGAAGAGTACGACGAAATATCGGATTACTTCGAGAGCCTGCTGGATTTCGAAATATACGACGCCGAGGCTGACGGGCAATTTGTATACGGAACCGGGACAGGAGGCAGCAGCTTCCTGGGATCGCTGCATTAAGTTGCAGGAAAGACGCGGCCGGCTACACCCGGCACGTAATAGCGCCACTCCGGGGATAGTAAGGAGGGTCGAGAACACATGGGCTGCAACCAAGAATGACGAATGATAAACACCGCCCGGGCGCGGGGAGAATTTCATCTGCAGGGGCAGCATGAAGCACGCAGAAAGCCGGCATTTGCCAACAACATAGAACCAGTCTGCCCGGGATAGTGTCGGGTCTTCAGCAAGAGGGGGCATCAAAACCGCATTATCAAGGAGAGGATGGAGAGCATGAATAACAAACTGCAGAACAGAATTACGATATCCCTGATCTTGGGAGGCATAGGGTTGTGGGTCCTGTCGATCGGCACTTGCGGAGTGGGCTGCGCCACCGCAGCCGGAGCCGATTTTGAGGCAGGAGCTGGGCTGGGGCTCCTGTCGATCGTCATGTGGATCATATCTATGGGGATGGTAGCGGTGGGCTGCCTCTTGAAGTTCGCCCTCTGGAAATCAGCTGGGTCAAACCAGGAGACCTAAGCCACTGCCTACTGCTAGAGCGAACGATTTGATTGGCTGGCATCTTAGTCCGGAAAGGGGCTGCAGCACCGCCTCGCTGGACCTTCAACGGTTGGGCCGCCAGCATTCTATCCGACAGGCAAAACGGCGCCGCAACCGTGGTGTCCAGGGTGTGTTCCGGAGCAAGCCGCACACCCAACGGGTAAGAGTGGGGGAACCCCCTCCGGACTCGCGGGCATGTGCCCCGCCGGAGGGAAAGAGCAGCTACCAAATGGTCCTGCACAGAAGTCCGTCGAGCTTCACAGCCGGCTGTTCTCGGCCCCTTGGTCCCTTGATGGTGGGTCATGGCCAGTGACACGACACCGCGCTCGGGCAGACTCAGCAGGCTGAAGGTTGCAGCATGAGTGCCGGGGGTACTTCGGCATCGTTGCTAGGTGTCGTGGTAAGAAGTTTGACTTATTATGGGGAGGGGGGAGGAATCCACATATCCACATCCCCACCTTATCTGGCCCGCATCGGTGGTGTTAGTAACGGGCTTAAACTGAGCGAAAATTACGGGTTGGAATTGACCCACCGGAAGGCAATGGCATCATCTACGGAACAGCTGTGGAGGTGCCTGGTCCGAATTGCTGAAAGGTGGAGACGTGAAAGAGATATACGAGAAGAAAGGGTCGGGATGTTCGATCCGGGGAATAGCCGATGACCTGGGCA
>DAOUHR010000108.1:0-3446 GCA_034428635.1 Dehalococcoidia bacterium | reverse complement strand
GCGTCTTCTCCCGCAGTTGTCTCAGACAGCGTCTCCCCGACGAGGAATCCCTCTGCCGGGAGATTCATGCCCTGGAACTGGAACGGAACGAAGCTAAAGCCTGCATCAACTGGCGCTTCAACATTCTTGATGCCCGCACCAAGCTCCATCGACTCTATCCCATCAATTCCTAACTTGACCGGGTACTAGTCTGACAACTTCGAAGTGATGGCTTACCGAGAAGCCTCGCGTGTTTAACCGTCATTCCGGCCTTGAGCCGGAATCCAGAAAGGTTGGGAAAGGTCAACTGCAAAATATAAGAAATGCCCTGGATTCCGGCTTTCGCCGGAATGACGGTTAATCCCCAGCCCGTCATTACAATTTTGTCGAACTACTAGCAAATTCTTGAAACGCGTCGTTGCCATGAAGGAAGGAATTTCGACATACTAAGGCCGAGGGTTTCCGCCTTCGCGGGAACGACGGCTTATCCCCAAATCTGATATGTGATAGCCCTGGCCAGCCCCCCGAGAATCGATCAAGTAGAGGAGGAGAGCATGGCACTGCAATGGGAACAAGTCGCGGGACCATTCAGCCGTTTGACCGAGGGCCCGGCCTGGGACGGCCAGCGCCTTCTGTTCACCTACATTCCGGCCAGCCGCATCATGGCCTACGACCCGGAGACGGGCAACTGCACCATTTACCGGGAGAACACCAACCATACCAACGGCCTGGCTTTCGACGCCGATGGCCGCCTATACGGGTGCTGCTCCGGCGGCCGCTCCATCGTGCGCTTCGATCCCGACGGCGGCACCACCACCATCGTTGACCGGCTGGACGGCCAGCGCCTGAACACCCCCAACGACCTGGCCATAGACCGGCGGGGACGCATCTGGTTCAGCAATCCCTGGAACGAGGGGAACATCGCCCCCAGCGAACAGCAGGAAAACATGAACCGGGACATTCTGCGGGCCGACCCCCAGCCTGACGGCAGCTATACGTGCCAACGGATGACCTTTGATACCACCGGCACCAACGGCTTGCTGGTGTCGCCCGACGAGCGCAGCCTTTACATCATCCAGACCGACCCCTCGCCCGACGGAGTGCGGGAACTGCGCTCCTACCCCTTAAACAGCGACGGCTCCCTGGGCGAGTACATTGTGCTGCACCAGTTCGGCCGGGACTACCGCGGGCCCCAGCGCGGCATCGACGGCATGTGCCTGGACTCGGAGGGAAATATCGTGGCCGCCGCCGGCAACAATATCAGCGGCCCCGGCCCAATGATATACGTCTGGACTCCCCAGGGACGGGTGCTGGAGACCTACCCCATGCCGGTGGGCGTGGACGGCCCCACCAACTGCTGCTTTGGCGACGCCGACCAGAGCAGCCTGTAGGTCACCACCGGCCAGGGCCACCTGCTGCGGCTGCGCAACACCGGACGCCGGGGCTGGATAATGTGGCCACCGGTCCGGTAGCCCATCCGCTCCCCGGAAAAGCTGCGGTAACCACAGGAAGGGAACTCCAATATGGAACGGTTGGCGGCCGGCTTAAACATCAGCCCCCTGGAGGACTGCCATGAGTGAAGAATTCTACTACGCGCCCGTGACGGAACTGGCGGCTAAGATTCGCCAGAAGGAACTGTCGCCCGTCGAGGTGGTCCAGGCTCACCTTGACCGCATTGCGCAACTTAATCCAACCCTGAACGCCATAGTCTTCTTTGCCGACGACCCCCTGGAACTGGCCCGGCAAGCGGAGGCGGCGATCATGAGGGGCGACGACCTTGGCCCTCTCCACGGTGTGCCATTTACGCTCAAGGACTGCATCGAAACGGCAGGGATGCGAATGTCCCTGGGGTCGAAGGTTTACGACGGCTACATTTCCCAGCAGGACGCGGAGGTCTACACCCGCCTGAAGGGGGCCGGGGGCATACTGTTGGGCAAGACTAACATGCCTGAATTCGCCCTGTGGTGGGAAACGGACAACGACGTTTTCGGGATAACCCGCAATCCCTGGAACCTGGACCGGACGGCCGGAGGCTCCAGCGGCGGGGAGGTGGCCGCCATTGCCGCGGGTCTCTCGCCCTTTGGCCTGGGAACGGACCTGGGCGGATCCATAAGGGCTCCGGCCAGCCTTTGCGGCGTGGTGGGCATCAAGCCCACCCTGGGTCGGATACCCTACACCGGTATTCAGCCCCAGACCATCCTCCGAGCCATCCACGTGGGGCCGATTGCCCGCACCGTGGGTGATGTGGCCCTGGGCATGTCCATCCTTGCCGGCGCCGACAACGTGGACCTGTTCACCCCGCCGGTTCCTGTGCCCGACTATGCGCCTTTGGACGTTGACCTGAGCGGGCTGAAGGTAGGTTGGAGTCCGACCACCGGGGTGCCGGTGGAGCCGGAGGTCCAGCGCTCGGTAACCGAAGCGGCGGCGGCGCTGGGCGAAAGCGGCCTGGACGTAGCGCCGGTGGAAATACCGGCGTTGACCGAGAATAACTCGTCGGCTATTTCCACGGTCATCTACACCATGGAGGCCAGGCGATACTCCGCCCCTACTATTGCCGGTAGGGAATCGGAGTTGACCGAGCTGTTCCGAGCCAGGTTCGTGGACGGCAGCACCTTCACTGTAGATGAGTACCTGAACGCGACCGAGGAATGGGAGAGGCTACGCCTGGCGGTAAAGGAGTACTTCTCTCGCTACGACATTTTCTTGTGTCCCACTGTGCCCATGCCGGCTTTCCCCCACGGGCAGAACGAGTTTCACATCGATGGCAGGGACCTGGCCGGCCGGCACACCCTGCGCATCACCCTGCCCTGGGACCTGACCGGTTCTCCGGCCATTTCAGTGCCTTTCGGTTTCAGTTCCGACGGAATGCCGATAGGTGTCCAGGTGGTGGGCCGCCACTTCGAGGAGTTGAAGCTGCTGCAAGTGGCCAGGAAGCTGGAAGCCGCCATGCCCCAGAGCAGGCGCCCGCCCTTGGACTGAAACCCATGTTTCTCTGCCTGCATAGGAGTTCTGGATTGGATGAGGGCAGAACCTTTAAGCTCCGATTGCTGCACGGGACAGCAATGACGAAACAAAAGAGCCGCCCATTTCGGGCGACCTGCCTGTTAGCTCGAACCTTTGGTTCTTACAGAGGAGGGCAAGGCTGGTGCCGAAGGTCGGATTCGAACCGACACGGGATTGCTCCCACCGGTTTTTGAGACCGGCGCGTCTACCATTCCGCCACTTCGGCCGGGGATAGTCGCAGACAAATTGACTGCAACCTGAAGGAACAGTTTCATTATATCACCGGTTTCATAGACGTTCAGCAACTTTTCTGTAGTCATCTGCTGCTACGGAAAGGCCCTGGGAAATTCAATACTGTCGATCCTCGAGGGTATATCCAAGATTCTTTCAAAGCTGGGCCAGGTATGACAGGCCTTCCTGCGAGATTGCCAGGGAGCTCCAGGATAGTCTTTCCATCGGAACTA
>DAOUHR010000107.1:0-40205 GCA_034428635.1 Dehalococcoidia bacterium | reverse complement strand
CTCACCCAACTGCATGTCGTACTTAAGCTGTTCAACTAATGCGCTGTAAAATGCGTAAAGGTGGCCCATAGTCGGAAATTCCCCGTTGCTTTCTGGTAGTGCAAGAACCCGCCAGCTCCATGCTGGTCGCCTGTTTGTCAGCAGTGTGGGGCTATGAAGACCCCGCCATTGCCAGGGATTCCCGCCCTTCTCAAGGCTCATCAGGATCTCAAAAAAATCGGCGGGAAGCTCAATCCTGAAACGAGCTTCCCGCCGCTGTTGACGTCCAATTCCTGCGAACACTCTAATTCAGGAGCAATGTTCCACTCCAATGCCATCCAACGACACCGACAAAGACGAACTCGACGGCGCCCCCATGACGGGGCCGCCACTGACAATGTTCTGAGTGTTGAGAAATAATCATGATCGCCTTTCCACCGAATGAGCAGTAGCAAAACTACCACCAGGGCAAGAAAGTTGTCAAGATAGCGTCCGCAAGTAAAGAAACTCCTTTCCTGTGTGCCCGAACCATCTACTTCATTAGCAGGTGCGTCCATAGTCAAGCCCGGTGGGCCTGTCAACTGGTCTTGAGTATAGAACTGTCCCTCTGCTGCCAGACCCGGGTATTAGGTCGGTGCCTTTCTTAAGAAACAGTCACCAACCAGCGGTATTCCGTACTTCCTTGGGAGAACTCCTCGCCTGCTGCCCAGGAACAGCAACTCTCAAACATCTATGGGCAGCACAAGCAGGATACCAACTAGAAGAGTTGTGGAGTCGCCGGGTTCCTCGCTATCCGGGGCGTCCCTCCGTAGGTATGGGTTACTCGATTGTCAGATAAAAGAAGTACGGACACTACGCCCTTGAATCCGCCCTCCCCGGCCAGACACTGCCAAGTTATTGCCCCATGCCAACAGTGTACTTGCCTTGCTGGGCAGCGCTGGTCAGCTTGGCCCGCGATATAAACGCTGCCTGGGCAGCACCGGTATTCTCCTGCTTTCCACTCCAGGTCTTTAGGGGTGCGGCCTGGAGTCCACGCCCAAAAGAAAAACTGAGGGTCCAGGGAGCTCTTTTGCCGGACCCTTCCAGGTTAATGGCGTTCAGATTCATGACCGCCTCGTCGTCGTTCTGTCCCCCGGATAGAAAAACAACGCCCGGCATCGCCGCGGGGATGGTTTGCCTGAAGCACCCGACAGTCTTTGCCGCAACCGTCTCGGGGCAGGCACGATTTGATGCATCGGAACCCGACACCACCATGTTTGCCTTCAACAGCATTGCCTCCAACGCCACACCCTGACGGCTTAGCTGGGAGAAGGTCTCCAGCAGAGCAGCCTTGGTGGCCGCATAGCACTGATCAATGTGGTGCCCACCATCCATCAGAACCTCCGGCTCTACAATGGGTACCAGGCCCGCATGTTGGCTGATGGCTGCGAACCGTGCCAGGGCGTGGACGTTTACCTCGATACAGTAGGGCGTGGGAATACCGTCGCCGATAGTTATCACCCCTCGCCACTTGGCAAACTTCAAGCCCATATCCCTGTATTCGGCCAATCGCTGTCCCAGTCCGTCGAGACCTTCGGTGACCAGCTCACCAGGCGAACCAGCCAGCGGAAGCGTTCCCCTGTCTACCTTGATCCCGGGAATGATTCCTCTACCGGAAAGTATTTCCACCATCGGGACCCCGTCGGCGCCCCGCTGCCTGGCTGTCTCGTCATACAAGATTACGCCGCTGATAAATTCCTCCACACCGGAGGTCCGAAAAAGCAGCTCCCGGTAGTCCCGCCGGTTATTTTCCGTGCTCTCCACTCCAATCGTGTCGAAGCGACGTTTGATGGTAGGGGGACTCTCGTCCGCCGCCAGGATTCCCTTGCCGGGAATGATCAAGGCCTGGGCCGTTTCCGAAAGACTCGCCATGTCCATGCTAACTCTCCTTTGGAGGCTATGGAGCCACTCTAAAGATTCGCTGGGAGCGGACCCATTGCACCTCCTCCTGTTCCTGAGCCCAGCATACGCTGAACGAGATCCGATCCTGTAGGGTTCACCGTCTTCTTCGCCAGGCACGCTGCAGGCTGCAATAAGGAAGGCTCAAGACATCCCTGCAGGTTAACGCTTCTTGTGGCTTTGCCACTGCCAATGTTTCCCGTCAGAATGCGAAAAGGCCCTCGGCCGCTCCGGCAGGGCCAGAAGAACTGCCGAGTGCAAAGGCAGCTGAACTGGTCCTAATGAGTGTGCATGCAGTCAACCCAGCGGACCGTGCCAGAACGAAGACACATGACCAGGGACTGGGTGAATGTGCCTGCGGGGGAGACGGTTACTCCATTGAGCAGCTCGCCTGAACTGGCTCCCGTCGCTGCGAAAAGGACATCCTCTCCTCCCACCATTTCTTCTGCGAAGTAAACTCTCTCAACATCCAGACCAGCCATCGTCAATGCCTCCGTTTCCTGGTGACTTCTGGGCCAGGCCCGGCACTGTATCTCTCCCCCCAGGCACCTGATGGCGGCGGCGGTCAGTACGCCTTCGGGAGCGCCGCCCACGCCCATCAATAGGTCCACACCGGATCCAGGAAGAGCCGCCTGAATTCCGGCCACCACGTCGCCATCGGGTATAAGCTTTACCCTGGCGCCGGCGGCTCTGATGGACTCCACGAGTTCTTCATGCCTGGGCCTGTCCAGGACCACAACCGTCAACGACTCCGGCGGTCGCCCCTTGGCCTCAGCCACGTTCCTGAGGTTGGCTTCCACCGACGCCCTTACGTCTATAGCATCCACGGCGTCGGCGCCAACGGCAATCTTGTCCACATACGCAACATGGACCGGCACCCGCATAGATCCCCGCGCCGAGAGAGCGATGGCCGATATGGCGCCAGGAAGCCCTTTGGACAAAAGCGTTGTGCCGTCTATTGGGTCGACAGCTATGTCAACGGGCGGCGGCAAGCCGTTGCCGATCCTTTCTCCCATGTAGAGCATGGGGGCCTCGTCCTTCTCTCCCTCGCCGATGACAACCACTCCGTCCATATTGAGGGAATTCAGCACCCGCCGCATGGCGTCTACCGCCGCCTGGTCGACTGCTTCCTTGTTACCCATACCCATGAACTGCACGCCGGCCATGGAGGCTGCCTCAGTGACCCGCACCAGGTCCAGCGCGACGGTAGGTGCTATCCTTTGTGTGGACTCCCTTCCTGCCATAGTCTTTTCACCTCCCCACGGATGCCTGTTACTCCCGGTAGTACTCCATGCCCAGATGGGTAATCTGGTCTTCGCCCATCAGCCAGCGGAGGGTGTTCTTTAGCTTGGTCTGCTGGATAAACAGGTCGTGCTCCGGGTAGACGGTTGGCGCGTGCTGGGGGCTCTTGAAGTAGAAGGACAGCCATTCCTGGATGCCCGACAGTCCGGCCCGCTGTGCCAGGTCCATAAACAGCACCAGATCCAGGACCAACGGAGCAGCCAGGATGGAATCAGAGCAAAGGAAATCGATTTTCAGCTGCATGCGCTTTCCCATCCAGCCGAAGATGTCGATGTTGTCCCAGCCCTCCTTGTTGTCGCCCCGGGGCGGGTAGTAGTTGATTCTGACCTTGTGGTAGGAGTCCGCATAGAGTTCGGGATACATTTCGGGTTGCAGGATGTATTCCAGTACCCCGAGTTTTGACTCCTCCTTGGTTTTGAAGTTCTCCGGTTCGTCCAGCACCTCGCCGTCCCGGTTTCCCAGGATATTGGTGGAGAACCAGCCGTCCATACCCAGCATCCTCGCTTTGAGCATAGGGCCGATGGCCGTCTTCACCAGTGTCTGGCCGGTCTTGAAGTCCTTGCCGCAGATGGGCACGTCATGGTCCTTTGCCAGCTTCTCGAGAGCCGGAATGTCCACCGTGAGGTTGGGCGCCCCGTTGATGAATGGTACGCCCTCCATCAGGGCGGCATAGGCGTAGACCATGGAGGGAGCAATGGACTCGTCACTATCCTGCAGACCAGTAATGAAACTCTCGATATCCTGATGCACCTCTCCCTCGGTTATGTACTTTTCGGTGGAGGCGCACCAGACCATCACCAGCCGGTCGCAGCCGTTCTCTCCCTTGAAGCGCCGGATGTCATCGCGCAGCGCCTCGGCCGCCTCCAGCTTGGTCGGCGTTGCTCTTGTATTGGTACCGCTGATTCGCTTAACGTAGTCCACTTCGAAAACAGCAGGCATGGGCCTCACCGACTCGAGGAAGTCCCTTACGGGCTCAATCTGCTCATATCGGTCCAGGACTCCACTCTTCGCCGCTGCCTGGTAGGCGTCGTCGGGAATGGGGTCCCAGGCGCCAAAGACAATGTCATCCAGACCAGCCAGGGGAACGAAATCCCGGATCAGTGGCGTGCGGTTTTCAGTACGCTTACCGAGACGGATGGTGGCCATCTGGGTGAGGGAACCAACAGGCTGTCCAGTGCCGCGCCGGATATGCTCCACGCCGGCAATGAAGGTGGAGGACACCGCGCCCAGTCCCACCAGCAAGACCCCAAGCTTTCCCTCCGCTGGCCGGATGCTGATGGATGCCGCCTCCACGAAGTCCTTGGGCTCCAGGCTGATTCCCCTTTCCACCGCCAGTGCCATCAGCCGTCCGTGCCATTGGGCCGGTATCCTGCCGGTGCTGGCCCAGTGCTGAACCGTGCTCTGGCGCTTGTCCAGCAGGGCAGCCAGCGCAGATTGCCCCCCAAATCGATCGATTATGCCTCTGACGTTGTTCATGCCCATCCTGTGAACCAGTTATTTTGTTGACTGTAGTCGTGCAAACGGTAGTTTACATATGAATAACCGAAGCATACAGCCTCAACCAATGTAATATGAAGAACAATGATAACGATAATATTGGTAATATGCAAGCCCCTCGCCGCGCCGATTACACTTTGCTTCAACATCTTGCCGGGAGCGTAGGCTACTTTTGGAATGGGGTTCTATTTACGGTGTCCGGCTCATATCTGTAGGTCTCATGCGGCACCCCAGGTGCATTCGGACAACGGTTGGTATGCATGCGGGACTCCTGACTTCTGACCCGTACGCCGTTGACCGGTTGTGTAGACTTGTGGAAGATTGAAAGGCAGCTACCTTTTTCCACCCCAAGAGTGATGCTGTGGGGTCGTTTGCCATAATTAAACTCGATATCCATCGACGCGAGGTTAAGCGTAGTATATGATGACAAATATGGAGATCAGGAAGTTTGGTGAGGAAGATGGGGCCGCTGTGGTCGTATTGTGGACGGAAGTCTTCGGCTATGATGCACCGCACAATACGCCATCGGTTTCAATCGAGCAGAAGGTTTCCCGCGACCCAGACTTTTTCCTGGTGGCAGTGGCAGACGGAAAGGTCATAGGCACTGCCATGGGCGGCTATGACGGGCACCGCGGCTGGATATATTCGCTGGCTGTGGACAAGCCCTGGCTAAGTAGGGGAGTGGGGACGGCGCTCATGGAGGAAATCGAGGTACGGTTTAAAACTCTCGGATGCCTGAAGGTCAACCTCCAGGTAATGGCATCCAATTCGGAAGTCGTTGATTTCTATCAGAAACAGGGTTACCTGGTCGAGGAGCGAATTAGCATGGGAAAGAGACTTTACTGACGGGACAATTTATCCATCGTCGGCCCGAATTCTTCCAGTCATGACCTCGCTGCGGAAACGCCAGGATCTTTCGGCAATCTCGGCATAGGTCTCTGCAGGCAGGTCTGCAATCGCTAATGCAATTTCCAGCTCTCTGGTCAGGGAAGTGTCGAAAATTCCCGGGTCGTCGCTACCCACCACGAACGGCAAGCCAAAATCAACAAATTGACGAATAGGGTGGTAAGCGTCTCCCAAGATACCACCGATTCGGCGATTGGAAGTGGGACATACCTCGACTATTGAACCTAGGTCCCTAATGCTCTCTGCCGCGTACCGCTGGCGCAGGCTTACCTCCTCCAATTTCTCTTCATCGTATTCGACTGCTACGAGAGCGTCATCGGACAAGATGCGAAGCTCTTCCAGCTGCCTTGAAATGGCCTGCACGTCTACTATCACACCCGCTTTGGAT
Source organism: Dehalococcoidia bacterium (assembly GCA_034428635.1). Lineage (GTDB taxonomy): Bacteria > Chloroflexota > Dehalococcoidia > Lucifugimonadales > UBA3495 > Bin22. The sequence goes on along the minus strand of DAOUHR010000107.1, from coordinate 34,195 downwards.
AGCCCTTCCCTGTGACGGAGGTCATAGTTAAACTGGTCGATACGTTCCTCCACTGTCTCCTGCCGGCTGTGCACTCCATACAATTCCGGACTGATTCCCAGGGCAATCGCATGCCCCAGCCGATGCGCACCCATCTCGGCAGCTTCGTGGACCCATCGAACCGCGCTCTCAAGTGACTTGTCGGCGAAACTTTCACCCACATGGTAGAGAATCGCCAGCGCCCGTTCGGGGTATCGGAAATTGAAATCCTTTACGGCCTCGAAGAACTCACGTTTCCCCTTCGGCGGATATCCTTCCTCAAGAAAGCAGAAGTCTACACCGGTCAATAAATAACCGTATTCCCCCAGGGCGAGCTCTCTTACCACGTCCCAGTGAACCCAGGGGTCATCCCTGGAAAGGCTTACGGCAAGACGAGGCTGGATGCCGGAACCCTCATATTCACTGTAAGTATCAAGCATCTTTAGCAGTAGTTCCCTGGCCTGGCCCTGAGTAAATCTTCGATTTAACGTCATCCGCTGCTCTGAATATGAGAGGCCCTCTCTCAGTTGCCGTTCAAGAATCTGGCGCATGAAGTGCGAGACTTCGTCGGCTACTTCCGACAGTGCCATGTTTCCCCTGGAAAAGGTTGACCAGGCGCTGCCGGCCACAAGCATGTTGTACTTGGCCTGGAATCTCGGGAAGTTGCCTCCGTCCTCGTCACCGAATACGAACAGCTTGCGGAATTCCGCCTCAATTTCGGGGCCACCATTCATGCATTCCTCCAATACTCTACCGATTGGAGGAATGTCACCATACGCGTCCTTGAACGCAGCTTGGTATGAAGTCCAGTCCACTGAGCGGGTTTTTAGGAATTGGAGAAAGTCCTGCCAGTGAATTGACCCGTACAGGTGTTGATGGAGATCGGCCAATTTGGGAGCGTTGTTGTTCATTTTAAATCTACGACTTTATTCCCTAGTATTACAACGACGCGTTTAGGGTGGTGGTTCCATCCGCCTTCACGGTGGGCGGAGCGGCGTCTTTCGTGGGAGCGGCGCGCCCGCTCGTTGCGTAGCTGCGTATCCTCCAGCCACAGCAGCAACTCCTCCGGCCCGAACCGTTCCCTGGGCAGCATCTCCCGCACCACCCGGTACACCCCCGTCTACACGGGGGCAGGCTCTGGGAGCGGGTGATCCGGGGCATATTTTTCCCCCCAGTCCTGCTGCAGGCCCAGCAGGAAGGCTCCACCCAGCAGGCACATGGCGACGTGATGATGCCAGCCAGCCCTGGTTCGGGTCTCGTATTCGTCCAGGCCCACGTCGCCCTTTTCCGCCTGGAACTCCGTTTCAATGGGCCACCTGGAACCGCCCACATAGGCCAAGGTCTCCAGCATGGTGTCCTCGGCGGCGTTGGACAGGTAGTAGCGGGGTTCGCTGCCGTCCAGGTTCCGGCGGTAGACGGCCCATGCCTCCTGGCCCGGCTTGCCCTTCCGGGTTACCCGCACCCGCTGGGCGCTGAACTGGTAAGTCCGGGGCCCCTGGCTTCCCTGGGCCACCGTGATCTCCCGCCAGGCCTCATCCGGCAACTCGTCGCTGCGCTGCTCCATGCTACGACGCTGGGTACGAGGCTGCCCGTCCCTGAGCCTGGGCTTGCGGCGGCGCCCCAACCCCGGAGACCCCGGACTGGTCCAGGCCGACTCCCACCAAGGCTCCAGGGGCCAGACCGGCGTGCTGCCCGGAACGTCCAGCACGTAGCGCATCCCCAGGGCCGCCAGGGATTCCCGAAAGGTCGGCGACATCCCGAAGGCGTCGTCTCCGGCAACCCATCCGGCCTTGAGGTGGCCCAACCCCAGGGCTCGCTCCAGCAGTTCCAGGGCCAACTCCGTCTTCGACCGGTAGCTCCGCCGCCCCTCGGGCACCCCCGCCGCCGCACAACGGTCCTGGTCGGAGATCCAACTCTCGGGCAGATACAGCCCCTTGTCCACCAATGCCCGTCCCAGCGGGCTGACGTAGGCCAGGAACATCCCGCCCTGGCAGTTGGCCACCTTCCCCAGCCTACCGCAGTACTGCCGGGCTACCCCCACCGACTTCTTCCCCTGCTTGGGGAAGTCGCTGCCGTCCAACACCCACAGCGCCTCGGGGTGCCCCAGCCGGGGGGCCAGGTATTCCTGCAGCCGCCCGATCACTGCCTCATCGGACCACCGGGCCTCGGTAAGAAAGCGCTGCATCGCCCGGGCCGAGATGCCCACCGATTCCGACAGGTTCTCGGCGTTCCGCCGCTCCCCAGCCTGCACCAGCAGCCCCTGAAGGTAGATCCGGCTGTGCTCCCGCCACTGCTTGCGGCCGAAGGAACCCGCGAAGAAGGCGTGAAAGTCCTGAAAGTTGTCGTAAACCCGCTCGAAGCTCGCCCCATCCATCGCCCAAACCGCCCATCATCCTCTTGACAACTATCCTACCAAATAACTCGTCGTTGTAGTACTAGACGGCCGCGACGGCAAGGTGGCCACCGAGGGCCAGGTGGCTGACTTCATGGCGATGGCCGCCAACCCGCAACCCGACAGGCGGGTGCTGGACCTGACCTGCGGCAGCGGCCGCCTGCTGCTCCACGCCTGGCTCCACATGCTGGGCAAGACAGAGGACAGGGGAACGGAGGTCACTGGCCGCATCCAGAGCATGGAGATAAACCTAGACCTGGTGGAGGCCGCCGCCAGTGGCCTGAAGCTCCACGACGTAACCGGCGGCGAGATAGCCCAATGCAACAGCATGGACCCGCAGGAGTGCCGGCGCGCCGGCATCGAGGACGGCCGGTGGGACCTGGTGATCGCCAACCTGCCCCTGGGCGTGAAGGTGCCCAGGGACGCGGCAGACCGCTACACCGGCGCCCCCAACGGGATCCTGTCCGGCGTAAAGGGACGCAAGGCCAGAACGGAAGCCGAGATCCTGCTGCTGCAGCGGGTCCAGGAGCTGCTGGCCCCCGGCACCGGGCGCGCCGCCCTCATCGTCTCCGACGGACTGCTCAGCAACGGTAGCGACCAGTACGCCCGGCACTGGCTGCTGAAGCACTTCGCGCTGGAGGGGTAGTATCCCTGCCCCGTAAGAGCGGGAGCGTCGCCACCGCTAAGACCAGCGTGATTCTGATGCGACGCCTGGAGCCCGGCGAGACCCAGGCCGGGGACTCCCTGATCTTCATGGCCATCTGCAAGAACGACGGCCACGACGGCCGGAAGGAGACCAGCGCCCGCGAAGACCTGGCCGGAGACGGCCACGAGAGGGCGGTCCTCCTGCAGAACGACCTGGTGGACTACCTAACCACCGAGACCAGGCTCAGCGACGGCTCATGGCTGCGGACCAGCCGGGTTCCCACCTTGGACCCCAACCACTCGACCATCCTTTCCGAACTCAGGGAGTTCTACCGGAACGGCGATGGCTGGGGAAAGGAGAACTCCACCCCCAGCAGATAGAGGGAGAAGCCTCTCCGGCACCGGAGAGACCGGTTCCAGAGAGACCAACAAGGGAGGAACCAACGTGAACGACGCCAGCACCAGGGCCGCGGAAGAGACCGGCAGCGCCATCTACCAGGCCATCGAGGCCGCTCACCAGGAAGCCAAAGGGAAAGGGGAACAGGATTCCCTGGCCCGCCACCTCAGCCAGAAGCTGCAGGAGGTCGACTGCCCCACCGTCACCCTGGCCGACGCCCTGGCCATCGCCGGGCAGGCCACCCTGGACTGCGGGTCCACAGATACCGGCGACCCGGGCTGGGAGGGATACGAGGGCATCGACGAGGGCGTGGAGAACCATACCCTCTACCACCTCGGCCGCCCCGGAGAGTGCGGCGGCGACTGCCCCGTCCTGCTCCACCCGGAACTGGCCGGAGAGGACACCGACTGAAACGGCACCAGCTAGCACAAGGCCAAAGCGAAAGGAAGGAGGGAAGCCATGCAGGAAGCGCAGCGACTGACCGGGCAACTGAGCAATGCCTCGAACAGCGGGGAGGACCGCGCCCGCACAACGGCGACCAGAGCCGCCACACTCAGCCCGGGCCCACCCTCATGGAAAAGGCCGGCAGGCTGATGCTGGAACTGGCAGGCTTCTACCTGCTCCTAGACGCGCTGAACGCCCTGTGGCAGCTAGCCACCCGGTAAATAACCCTCACGGCACCTACAATGGAGTGGCGGCCGAGGCCGGATGCACATGGTAAAATAAAGCCACCAGCAAACGAGGAACAAACGTGACAATGACCTTTCCCATCAGCAGCTTTGAAGACATCTTCGACGCCATGGACCAGAACCCGGAGTTCGCCAGGCGGCTGACGACCTACGTCCTGACCCGGGCCCTGATCAACCTGCCGGCAGTAGTGGGGGAACCCCAGGCCGGCGATCCGCCGAATATCGAACAGCTGAAGCGGACCGACGTCAGGATCGCCGAGCTGAAAACCGTCTCCGACCGGGTGGATGGGAGAACCGGCGACGCCGAGGGGAGGGTCTACGAGGACCGGGTCGCCACGGTGCTGACAGACCAGCTGTACCTGGAAATGGGGCTAACCAATTCGAAGGTCGTGTACCAGTACCCGGACAAGGAGATTCAGGACTTATTCGACAGCGTGAACCAAGAGAAGCCGCCGGACCAACAGCTGGATATCAGCCAAATGCGGGACCTGAAGGACATCGACATGGTGGCCAGGGCAACCCGGCAGGAAGATCCAGGGGAACCGGAGATAATACACGTTGCGGTCGAAGCCTCCATCACCGGAGAAGATGATGACCTGCGGCGAGCCGACCGGCGCAGCCGCCTGATAGGACGCCTGACCAACAGCCCGTGCCTACCGGCCATCGCAGCCGAAACGCTGAGCGAACGGGTGGGCAAGCTGGCAACCACAGACAAGCTCGGAAAGACCACCGTAAGCAAAGAGGCCTTCAACAGCCTCGGAACGCCCGGAGACACCCTGGAGCAGGACATAACAGTCTTCCTAATCGCAAGAAGGAAATAAGGGGCCGCAGCCCCAACCGCCAAGAAGGAAAAACAAGCTGAGCGGAGCCCCCACCAGCCCGATGAGCATGTGAGGCCAACAGGCATCTGACAAGGGCTACCAGGGACAAGAACATATGCACGAACAAGAGGATGGCCAAGAGGCCAAAACCACACGGGGAAACCGCGCCCAGGCCGGGAGTCCAGACCCGCAGGCCCTGGCCATCGCCCGGGCCGTACAGGACGCCCTTCCCAGAGATACGGTCATCCTGTTCGGTTCCAGAGCCGTCGGCGACTACCACAAAGGCTCCGATGTAGACCTGCTGGTCATAACCGACATCGGCGGCCAGCAGACAGCCAGCGCCCTGGGACGGGCCGCCGCCCTGCGCCACATGGCAACACGCAAACTGCAGCTGCCGGTGGAGATCATCCCCATGGACCAGGCCACCTTCGCCAGATGCCGCCGTGCAAACCAACACATCGCCGGGCAGGCGATCATCTACGGAGTCCCCATGAGCTCAGAAAGACTCGGCTACTCCAACCAGTACGAGGACAACTATCCCAACCACTGGCCTGAGACCCGGCAACGACTCAGGAAAGCCGAAGAATTCTGCCAGACCTTCGATGAGATGGTCGAAAGAAACGACTGGAACAAGGACCTGATGGGCTTCAATGCCCAGCAAGCGGTGGAAAACGCCATCAAGGGCTGGCTATCCACCCTGCAGAACAAGGACCGGTTTCAGCACGACCTGGAGAGCGCCTGGGGGAAGGTGGAAGAGCTGGAGAAGCTCACAAGCTGGAGCAGCGAGGGCAGCACCGAGGCCAGGGACGCCACGCGGGACCTGCTGGCCTTCACCAGCTACGGAAACCCAGTCGAAGAGGATCCGGCCCTAACGCCCAACTGGCTGACTCTGTACGCGGCGGTCTCCCCGTGCGGTCCAACTGGGCCGCGGGCTACCGCGGCCGCGCGACGGTGGTTTACGGTCATACTCCGGTATCGGAACCCTCCTGGCTCAACAATACCATTAACGTAGATACTGGCTGTGTCTTTGGGGGCAGGCTGACCGCGCTCCGCTACCCCGAAAAGGAGCTGGCATCGGTTCCCGCGGCGCAGGTCTATTACGAGCCAGCCAAACCCCTGGCTGAGCCTTTCCATCCGGAAGAACCCTCAGTACCGGGCGAGGCCCGCGCCGCTAATATCCTTGACATTGACGATGTGCTGGGGAAGCGAATTGTAGCGACACGGCTGCGTGGCAATGTCACGGTCCGGGAAGAAAATGCGGCGGCGGCGCTGGAAGTAATGAGCCGTTTTGCCCTGAACCCCCGCTGGCTGGTGTACCTGCCTCCCACCATATCCCCCTGCGACAGCTCCGGACTGCCCGGTATGCTGGAACATCCAACAGAGGTATTTGCCTACTACCGCAACAGCGGCGTTTCCAGCGTGGTCTGCGAGGAAAAACACATGGGTTCACGGGCCATCGTCGTGGTAGGGCGGGATCTCGCAGCCATCGATCGGCGGTTCGGCATAACGGGCGAGGGTGCTGGCGCCTGTTACACCCGGACGGGAAGAAGGTTCTTTGAAGACCTCGACCTCCAGGCGCAGTTTCTGGAGCGGGTCGGCGCGGCGCTGGCCGGCGCGGATATCTGGGCGGAACTGGATACCGACTGGGTGTTGCTGGACAGTGAACTGATGCCGTGGTCCGTCAAGGCGCAGGAGTTGCTTCGGGAACAGTATGCTGCGGTGGGCGCAGCCGCGCGAATTAGCCTAACGGGAGCGGCAGCCCTCCTCCGGCAGACGGCGGCACGGGGTATAGACGCCGGAGGGAACCTGCTCGGAGTCGAAGAACGGCTGCGGCTGGCCCAACTCTACGGCGACGCCTATGCCAGGTACTGCTGGCCGGTGACGTCGGTGACCGACATCCGCCTGGCGCCGTTCCACCTGCTGGCCAGCGAGGGGCAGGTGCATACGGACAAGCCGCATCTTTGGCACATGGACCTGGCCGACCGCTTGTGCCACGTCGATCCCGGGCTGTTCCAGGCTACCAGGCATCAGGTGGTAGACCTGAACTCCCAGGACGAGCTTGAGGCCATACGCTGGTGGGACGAACTGACAGGCCAAGGCGGGGAGGGTATGGTCGTGAAGCCGATGGACTTTATCGCCTCGGGAAAGCGGGGCCTGGTGCAGCCAGCCATAAAGTGCCGGGGCGCCGAATACCTGCGCATAATCTACGGGCCGGAGTACACTCTGCCGGAGAACATCGAACGGTTGCGAAATCGCGGCCTCTCCGCCAAACGGTCGCTGGCGCTTCGGGAGTTTGCATTGGGCGTAGAGGGCCTCAGGCGTTTTGTCGAGCAGGAGCCCCTCTACCGGGTACATGAGTGCGCCTTCGCTGTACTTGCCCTTGAAAGCGAGCCGGTTGACCCCAGGCTGTAAGAATCAACACGGGGAGGGGCGCGGTTCAGGCGAGTGACACCAGGTGTCCGCCGGCTTCAGCCGTTCATCGCAGGGACTCGGGAATATTATCTTCTCTCTCTTGTGTGTAGAACCGGTTAAAGCGCAGGAGGAGGAGCATCGGCACCAATGTTTGGAACAATTTAGCCGGTAAAGCCCCAGCCCTCGGCATTCTGACGGGCCCTGTGCGGGCAGTAGTGAAAGACGGAAGAGCTGAAAACTCCCGCGGGAGCGTAGCTGGAAGGTTCCCGCCCGCTTGAATCGAGGGTGCGGCGCTGGGTGTCCTCACGTGGAAGATCCTAGTCAATGGGACATTGTCCTACCCAATTTGCTCACGGGAGAATACATTGGTAGTCAACGGGACGGCGCAGTCGTTGCCCAAAAGAATCCCACCCCTTTAACCTACGCTCGGTGGAGGTGGATTAAATGATTGGCAAGAAACGGTCCCTGGTGATTATCTCCATTGCAGGGGCGGTTCTTGTTCCTGGAACCGTGCTGGCTTTCCTGTTCCTTCATTTCTGGTTTGCCCTGTTCGCCTCACTCTTCGTGGCGTTAGCGCTTTTTGGAATGGTGTTTGGCAGACGAAGCCCTCGACGGGACAGATTGAACCAATTAGAGACCGAAGCGGCGGAAAAGGGCGACACTTCGTTCTTTATCAACCCTCGACGCCCTTGGTAACTTGCTGACAAAGGGATGATTATCGACTGGCAGCCAAAGTAATAGGCCGATGAAACACCAGTATTCAGTGAATTCAAGAACGGCAGTGATACGGGCGGCGAAGTCTGGTCCGGGCACCCTTCCTGCCACAGCGTTGACCGGCGTAGTTCCACAACCGCAGCTGGCAACTAATAGTAGCAACTTGCACTGACCTTCACCGGAGCTTTTCATGTTACAGAGTGACTCTGCGGCGACCTGTGTTGCAGGAGTTGTGATCAGAAACGACACGTTATTGCTCGTGCTTCGGTCCCCATCGGCCCAATTCTGGCCAGCTGTATGGGACCTTTTCGGTGGCCACGTTAACGAGGGAGAGTCACTGGAAGAGGCTTTACATCGGGAGGCCCGCGAGGAGTTGGGCATAGAGGTGCTGGCAATCAGGTGGTTGGGGCAGGTCCACGACCCGGTCGAGCCTGCGGTCGTGCATGTGTACGCCGTCTCGTCGTGGGAAGGGGAGCCCGTAAATACGGCACCCTGTGAGCACACGGAGATTCGCTGGTTCAGCGCCGAAGATCTGCCGCAGTCGGAGGCATTGGAAGGCTACGGCGCGCTGGTCCTAGCAGCGTTAGCGTGAGTCAAAAGTATATGTGGGGAAGAGCAAGTCGAGCACGAGGGCACATCCAACCACCTGACCAGTGCTCGGTCAAATCAATAGCGGCAGGATTAGAGGTGACGAAGCTTGGTGCGGGCATCCCTGGAGGTGAGGTGCTGGTCAATGGTGGCCACCGTGTCGTTGCTCCCTGTTACGTGGTAATCGACGGCCTTCTCCAGGTTACTCGCATCGGCACTGCGTCCACTGAGACAACCCCGGGGCAGGACGCTGAACCCAATCTCAGCTAAATGCTTGAACAAACAACCACCAAGTTTAAGATGGTTTAGAATGGGGTCCTGAATTTCACTTCACAGCCTTGGGTTTTCATTGCGGTCCCGCCTGTGCCAGAGCCTGTTGGGGACTTCGGCGCGAAACGTGAGGAATCAAACTAGCTATACCTGGACAGGAGGATAGATTTCTCCATCCGGTTTCCAGTTTGAGCAGTTTCCATGGCTTCTGGCCGGGCTGCTAACCTCCCTCCTCTTGGACCGTACCTTTAGCTTCTCACAGGCCAGCTAAGAACTTCGGATTTACACCCTCACCCCAAGGGAAGTTCTAGTGTCAACGCCCACCCAAGCCTTGGCCGAAACGCCGCAGGATGACCGGCAAGTTCCGTTGACTCCTGGGTCTTCATTGTTTGCTTAAAGGGATCCAAGTTCCAATGCAGGACTGAGATGATTGCCTGTGCACATTGACAAGGCTCTAATGCCAGTGCTAGCCTTTCCGGCACCGGATCGAAGGATAAGTTAAGTGGCTCTCAATCAACCGTGCAATCATGGGTGTCGGCGGCCCGTCCTCGTAGAGGTCGGTAGCCCAAATCTTGAACTTGTTATACGAAGGCGCACTGAAGAGGTGTTGCTCCTGAAATAGAGTATTCGCGATTACCAGGTGTACCAAGCGGCGGGAAGCTTTATTTCAGATGCGAAGCTCCCCGCCACTTCTATTTAGGGGAGATATTAATCAATTAGAGGAAGTGTTATGGAGCATGAGTTTCCGGTTGGATACAAGGCGCATTGCAGCAGCATACAAGGTGAGAGTCATCAGTTGAATTTCGCCAGTGTCATTTCAACCCGGCCTTGCTCCGCAGCAGCGATGTTCACGCGCAGTCGGTTTGCGGGGCCGAGTGTTCAGCTGAGCCAAGCGAATATGGCCAATGCCAGCCAGATTCGCGGCGTGTTGGCCATATCGAAGAATGCCAATGTGGCCACCGGAGAGCAGGGCGCCCAGAATGCTCGCGAAGTGATCAGTACGGTTTCTGAGAAGTTCGCGGTGCCTGAGGATTCCCTTCTTCTGGCATCTACCGGGGTAATTGGCCGCCAATATCCAATGCAAGAAATGAGAGCGCATTTGGCAGGCCTGAGCCCGGCTTCGCTGGTTGCCACTGTGGACGACTTTGCTTATGCCATTATGACGACCGATACACTCCCTAAAGTCGCCACCAGCAACATTGGGGATATAACGATTGTTGGAGTAGCAAAAGGCGTGGGAATGATAGAGCCTGACATGGCTACCATGCTCGCATTCATCTTTACTGACGCAGAGGTTGAGCGTGGCGCTCTGGATCAAGTTTTTCGACATGCGGTGGAGCGAACCTTCAATTGCTTGAGTATTGATTCAGACACGTCAACATCTGACACTGCCGTGGTGCTCGCCAACGGTGCGAAGGGGCCAGTTTCCCGTCAGGCATTTGCCGAAGGCCTCCACCGAGTGTGTTTGGACCTGACCGAACAGATCGCCGCCGACGGAGAGGGCGCCACCAAGGTCATCAGGGTCGAAGTGAAGGGAGCCAGAGACTTTGCTCAGGCCCGGCGCGTGGGTAAAGCCATAGTTAATTCCCCTCTGGTAAAGACTGCCGTGCACGGTTGTGACCCGAACTGGGGGCGGGTGGCCATGGCGATCGGCAAGTGTTGGGATGAGGCCGACATACTGCCGGCGAAGACGTCCATATCATTCGGTTCCGCGCAAGTTTACCCTGGGACATCGGACGACCAGGTCTTGAGCTACGTTGCCAATATCATGGCTGGAAAGGAGGTGCCTATCGCTGTCAACCTTGGCATCGGCCTCGGCGAGGCAGTGGTGTTTGGATGCGACCTAACAGAAGAATACATCAGGATCAACGCCGACTACACCACATAGTGAGAATGTTGAAGGAATGACCTCCCAAAGGGTGTTGCATCTATCCTATTCATTACAGTAGTAGCTGCCGTCATTGAAGTATTTGTTACCCCATTTGTACTTCGTATATCTGGCTGGGGATGATTGATTAACCTGGTAGTTTGCGGGTGGTAAGATGCCTGGATCCAGCTTTATGAGGTTCGATAGGCAGATGCCGTTTAGAAAACCAAGCCGCTATCCTAATCTTGGCTGCTCCCTTTGTGGCAAGGAATTAGTGACCGGCGCATTTTTCGCCGCCATTGGTGAATTGCCTCAGTCTGGAAGGTTTGGTAGAACAGACATCATTTTGGCCGACCTTGGCGCAAAACTATATTGTAAGGATTGTTTTGAACGGGACTTTAAATGTAGTGGAAACCAATAGGTTACCAGGGCTAGTAGTAAGTCAACCTTGATGCTAAAAGTGATACAGGAAACTGGTTGATAGTCGTATACTGCCGGGGATGAAGTGGTGATGTTGGGGGTGGCGGTGATGATCACGGATAAGTACGCCGTGCGGTTGGCGCCGGAACAACGGGAGAAACTACAGAATCAAGTTCGGGCCGGTAAGAGTTCCGCCTGAAGCGGCGGTACGCCGAGGACGGATTGGAAGGAGCACTTAAAGATCTAGTCCAGTTCCTCCGGCACCGGAAGCTGGACCACTTGGAGGAAGCCAACCCCGTATCCGGTACGGGGCAGGCTCTGACCGCCCTGGCCTGCAGTCCGGCGCCCGAGGGCCACGACCATTGGAATCTGCGCCTGCTGGCGGACCGGATGGTGGAACTGGGAGTGGTGGAGTCCCTGTCCCACGAGGCGGTGCGGCTGCACTTGAAAAAACGTCCTCAAGCCGTGGCAGAAGAAAGAGTAGTGCATTCCCAAGGTGAGCGCCGACTTTGTGGCTCACATGGAGGACGTGCCGGACCCAGTATCCAGTACGGGGCAGGCTCTGTACGCCGAGCCCTATGACCCGCAGCGTCCGGTGATCTGCTTTGATGAGAGTTCCACCCAATTGCTGGCGGACACCAGGGAACCTGTGCCAGTCGGTCCAGGGCGTCCCAAACGGCAGGACTACGAGTATCGGAGAGAAGGCACCCGCAATTTGGTCCTGGCCTGCGAGCCCAAGGCGGACTGGCGCCACGTGACCATCACGGAGCGGCGAACCAAGGAGGACTTCGCCCAGCAGATGCGCTGGCTGGTGGATGAAGCCTACCCCGACGCTCCGTGATTCAGGCTGGTTCTGGACAACCTGAACACGCATCAGACGGCCTCGCTGTACGAGACCTTCCCGCCAATAGAGGCACGACGCATCGCCCAGCGGCTGGACTTTCACTACACGCCCAAGCACGGCAGTTGGTTCATTATAGCCTGCCCCGCGAAGGCTGGGGGCGGAGATCGAGTTCAGCGTCTTCTCCCGCAGTTGCCTCAGGCAGCGCATCCCCGATGAGGAATCTCTCTGCCGCGAGGTCCATGCCCTGGAACTGGAGCGAAATCAGGCTCAAGCCCAGATCAACTGGCTTTTTGGCATCCAGGACGCCCGAACCAAACTCCAACAACTATATTCCTTCAAAAGCACACTTGACTGAGTACTAGGCCACTAGCAGGGGAATGCCTTCTGCCTCGGCCGCCTGGCCCAGGCGCCTGTCCAGGGTTGCCAACTCTGCGTCTTTCCTCTTAGCCAGTTCCAGGTAAAGGGCGTCGTACATAGTGATTCCATGAGTTCTGGCCAGTTCGAACGCCAACTGAAGGTCAGGCTCCTGGTCAGTGGTAATCGGTAGGTCTCTCAGAGCGTCCAGGCGCTCATTGACCTCCTCATGGGACAGGCGCCCACGCCGTTCGGCCGTTAGCAGGGCGTTCCTTGTCTCCAGGTGCCAGAGATGAGGTACCTGCGCTCCCTCTTCGGCCAGTTGCTCCAGAGCTGTGTCAGCCCGGAGATTGTTCTCATCTTCCAAGACCCAGGACAGTGCCACCGAGGCATCGACGACCGGCGCCGTCATAGGCCGTGTCCTTCATGGCGGGCTGCCAGTATCTCCTCAGTTGAGAAGGCAATGGAATCCCAGCCAGCGCGGCGTTGGCGAAAACGTTGAACGGCCAGTTGGCGGTTAGTCCGCTCCTGCTCGCTGGCGGGCACCAGGTGCGCCACCGCCTTTCCGTGACGGGTAATGGCCACGGTTTCTCCCAATTCTACTGCCCGCAGAAGTTCAGCCAGACGGGCCTTGGCCTCGGTAGCTTGAATCTCGCGCATCATTTGCACCAACCAGTTAAAATGACCATATAATCTTAAGTTGCCGGTATGCCTTTGGTCAAACCCTGGAAGTGTTTCCGTTTCGCCGATAGTGGAAGCGATTGAGCGGCTATTGACCTAAAGCAGCCCCCCGCTCCTGCTGCAGTTTGCTCTGCAATACTCCCTGGTATTGCGCTGCGTGCCTCAAATCACATAGCCGTCCGCCGTCGGACGGCGGATTTTGTCGTGAGTCCTCCTCCAAGAGATTTGTTTAGGCCATTGGGCGACGAAAGTTGTGAAATCTCCGAAAAGGGCTGTCCTGAGCATTTCCTGTCAACCGTCGTTGGGAGACTTAACTCATCTGGAGGGATCATCTTTGGTGAGCGTCTTGATCGAGGGAACCCTGGCCCATTTGCTCAGTTAGGTCACTCGGACAGCTATTGTTCGGTGAAAACAGGGGTGTCATGGAAATAGTGTACCAAGAAGTCACACTGTTAACTCTGGCGGCCCAAAGGTTCTTGTTAAGCGCCGAGGTCATTAGTCCACCCTGGACTTGGGTAAGTTTAGACCTGCATCAAGTTTCAGGCGAGGCGCAAATAACCTCCCCTCTCGCCACACCGGAAGCTCCTCGGCGACCGGGGAGGCGATTGACTCAACTGAGGCAACCCGATAATAATCTAGCTCACTCGCGCCCAGCGTGCTCTAATGTTCGTGAAAACACCGGCCTAATCAACTTGAAAATTGACAGCCCCGGTCCGCATACGACGGACCGGGGGCAAAGTTACGACAGGTAAGGCTTGCTCGGCACGGGGATTATTGGGACGGATTGAAGACGATCTCGTTCGCGACGGCTTCGCCAAACCGGGTTCTCAATTCCTGTGCACTGGCACCTTTTAATATCTCGTCGACGCTGGAATTGGCTGGCACGTCGAGTTTAATTTTGCCATAGCCCGACAGAATGGTGTGCCAATTCTGAGCCGTGCTGGATCTGGTTACGAATAGATAGGACGCTTCCGGAACCAGAAGATCGGGATCACCGTCCATACGGAAGTCGCTCCCATCCGAGTTGTCTCCGCCCTGTTGGTTAACTCGGACGTCTCCAGAGAGGTCTCCCTTGAGCGTTTCCAGCACCGTCACAGTGAACTGGGTTTCGGGGAACCCCCTGCTCCTGGTCTGTCCTTCCTTGCTCGTGACCTGACCGAAGAATACATCATTGCCCAACCCCACCAACTTGCGGTCGTCTGATACATCTGTCACGAAGCTCGGACCGGCAATTGTGGTTTGCCCCGCTCCACCCATAAGCGCCTGCCAGCCTACTAGGCCCATCACAGCGATGGCCGTCAACCCTACCGCGAGCCACAGGATCTGCTGTTTTTCTAGAATCAATTGTTTCATGTTTTAGTCTTCCCCCCAAAGGTCTTCGTAGTCGGCAATGTCGTGGCTGCCCAGGTTGCACAGAGGCAGGTTGGTTATGTACATCTCTTTGCCTGTCAGCCCGTGGTGCTGGATTCCGTGGGCGTGGCCCAATTCATGCATGGCCGTTTTTTTCTGCCGGCAAGTGCTGTATTGATCCATCCAGTGCTCGCCCAAGTATATTGAATCGGCTCCGACTGGTCTATTAGAATACAATCCACATAGAGTCTTTCGATTATTGATGAGAAACAGGAAGCGAGAGTCTTGGGGAATATAGGGTAAAAGGAGTAAGGTGGGGAGAGTGAGGAAGGGGGTGGGTGAAATGAGGAGTGCAAGGGAGACTGTGGGGGAACTGTCGATACTTGAGGCAATGGGGAAGTTGCCCGACCCTCGGAGCGGACATGGCCGACGGCATCCCCTGGGGGCGATTCTGGGGTTGTCCATCTGCGCCATGCTGTGTGGCGCCCGCAGTCCGTACGCCATCAGTCAATGGGGGCGAGACCAGGGACAGGAGGTGTCGGAGGCCTTGGGATTCACTCGGGAGCGGACTCCCTGCGTATCCACTTTGCACCAGGTATTCAGCCGACTGGACCGGGAGGCCTTTGAAGGGCTGCTGGGCCAGTGGCTGCAGGAGCGGGGCCTGGAGGCTGGGGAAGCATTGGCCATCGACGGGAAGCGGTTGCGGGGGATTCACGGAGAGAAACTTCCCGGGGTGCATCTGGTGGCGGCTTATGCCCATCAGTCGGGCATAGTGGTGGGGCAACAGGCGGTGGCCCACAAGCGGAATGAACTGGAGGCCGTGTACCGTCTCCTGGACCGCCTGGACCGCCTGGACTGCCTGGAAGGCCGGGTGGTGACCGGCGATGCCCAGTTCACCCAGCGGAAGGTGTGCCGGAACATCGTGGCTAAAGGGGGCACTACCTCTTCTCGGTAAAGGACAATCAACCCACGCTGAAACAGGACATTGCCGCCCTCTGGGAAGAGGATATGCCGCCCCAGGTAGTGCAAGTGGGCCAACATGGGGACCGGGTGGAGGTGCGGCGTCTCTGGGCCTCCGCTGACCTGGTCGGCTACAGCGACTGGCCCCATCTGGCCCAGGTGTGCTGGATGGAACGTATCGTCCATCGCCAGGGTAGCGTCCGCCGCGAGTTGGCTTACGCCGTAACCAGTATTTCACCGCAGCAGGCTGACCCCGCCGGGCTGCTGCAACTGTGGCGGGGCCATTGGGGAGTCGAAAACCGGGTGTTCTGGGTGCGGGATGTGACCATGGATGAAGACCGGTGCCAGGTGAGAACCGGTTCCGCCCCGCAAATAATGGCGGGACTGCGCAATCTGGTCATCAGTCTCTTGAGAATGGAAAAGGAACCCAACATCGCCGCCGCACTACGTCGCTGCGCCACCAGACCTTCCCATTCCCTCTCATTGGTCGGTGCTCCCGTCCAATAATCGAAAGACCCTGGCCCTCTACCATCTATTCTATTGAATTTAATTACTGTACCATACAATTGAACTGTACAAGCCTCGCCTAGTTCCACAAATTGGATAAACGCTTACGCCCGATTAGGAACGGGATGTTGGATTGGAAGGAAGACGCCATTAAGAACAGGCATTCCTCCGGGTAAGTGCTCGTCAAGCGTTCGCCTGGCTACGCTCCTGTGATACGTACGTCTATCGGGCCACCTGATCTTGCCTCTTCCGGAATTGCCGCCGTGCGTTGACGCCTTGCCATCTGTACCGTACCCTCTTGAAAGCGAGTTTCACTAGGGAGCGCGGTATGTCTCCCCGCCATGAGATAAACTCTCAAGATATTGACACTGACCAGCGGGACGCCTTTCGTTCGTCAGACAATAGCAGGGGCCGGGTTTACTAGCTTGGCCTGAATTAACCCAAGCGGTTCTTTGGACAACTGTCAGTTCGGCAGGAGGCCAATTGCTATATGGGTTGCACTAATGTCGCGTGCGTGACGAGAAGATGAACCAAAGCGAAATAGCCAGCTTCATTTGGGGAGTGGCGAACCTGATTCGGGACACCTTCAAGAGGGGGAAGTACCAGGATGTCATCCTGCCCCTAACTGTATTGCGGCGGCTGGACTGCGTGCTAGGACCGACCAAGGAGAATGTGCTCCAGCGTCAGGCTGAACTCCGTGGCAGGGGGCTGGAGGACCCGCACAACCAACTTTGCATCGCTTCCGGGTTCGCTTTCTACAATACCTCCCCATACAACTTCGACCTGCTGTTGGCGGACGCTCCTAACGTCGCCGCCAACTTGAGGAACCACATTGCGGGTTTCAGCCAGAACATGCGCGAGGTCCTGGAACGGTTCGACTTCGACAACACAATCAGCAAGCTCGATGAGGCGGGCCTGCTCTTCCAAGTGCTGGAGAGATTCGGGAATGTGGACCTTCATCCCGACCGGATTGACAACGCCACGATGGGCACGATTTTCGAGGAACTGATCCGCCGATTCAACGAAGCGCTGAACGAGAATCCTGGTGAGCACTTCACTCCCCGCGATGTGGTACACCTCATGGTCGACCTGATGCTTGCGGGAGATGAAGACAGAATCGGCGGCAGCGGCGTGGTGCGCACTGTCTATGACCCCTGCTGTGGTTCAGGCGGAATGCTGACCATCGCCAAGGAGCGGATTAACATCGGCCACCTGGATAACGGCAATCCGCTGACCGGTCCGGTCAATCCAGATGCTGAGATTCACCTCTTCGGCCAAGAAGTGAACCCGGAGACCTGGGCGGTTTCCAAGTCGGACCTGTATATGAAGGACCCAACAGGCCGGGACGCTGATAGCATCGTCTTCGGAACCACCCTCTCCAACGACCGGCACGCGGCCAGGTCCTTCGATTATCTGATTGCGAATCCTCCCTACGGGAAGGACTGGAAACGGGACGAAAGCGCGGTTCGCGCCGAGCACAATCGGGGCACTGCCGGCAGATTTGGACCTGGCCTCCCGCGCATCAGCGATGGTCAACTCCTGTTCCTGTTGCATATGCTCGCCCACGCCAAGGACCCGGAGGAAGGCGGTTCGCGAATCGCCATCATCATGAACGGGTCTCCCCTGTTTACAGGGGACGCGGCCAGTGGCGAGAGTGAGATACGCCGCTACATCTTCGAAAACGACCTGCTGGAAGCCCTGATCGCGCTGCCGGAACAACTCTTCTACAACACCGGCATCGCCACCTACGTTTGGCTTCTGACCAATCGGAAAACTTCGGAACGCAAGAGCATGGTGCAGCTCATCGACGCTTCGGAGTTCTGGACTCAGATGCCTCGGAGTCTAGGAGATAAGCGGCGACAGATTCCCCCGGAGAAAGCCCTCGACATCCTGAAAATCCTTGGAGACTGCCGGGATGGGGAGACCCGCCGGATTGACAAAGGCGGCAAGGAAGAAGAACCCGTAGTAAGCCACATTTTCCCCACGGCCCACTTTGGGTTCCGAAAGATTACGGTGGAACGTCCGCTCCGGCTTAACTTCCAAGCCACTCCGGAACGCATCAAGCGGCTTGAAGACGAAAGGGGGTTCCAAGCCTTGGCCAAGTCAAGGAAACGGGGTTATGCAGCGACTCAGGAAAAAGCGCAAGGACGCAGGTTGCAGGAGTCGCTCCGAAAGACGCTGAACGCCATACCTGAGACGGTAGTAAAGGACCGGAAGGCATTTGAAGGTATCCTTGACGATGCGTCAAAGCGCGCTGAGATTAAGCTGTCTTCTCCGCTTCGCAAAGCGGTCCTCAACGCACTGGCGGAGCGCGACGAAACGGCTGCCGTTTGCGTTGACAAAGACGGAAAAGCGGAGCCGGACCCGGAACTGCGAGATACTGAACGTGTGCCTCTGGCTGAAGATGTGAGGGTCTTCTTCGAGCGTGAAGTCAAGCCCCATGTGCCTGATGCCTGGATTGACGAATCCAAGAGGGATGCCAAGGACGGAGAGGTTGGGATAGTAGGGTACGAGATCAACTTCAACCGCTATTTTTACCGGTATGCCCCGCCGCGTCCGCTGGAGGACATCGAGGCAGACATACAGGGCATTGAAGCGGATATCGTTCGGATGCTGGGAGAGGTTACGGCATAAGCGTCCCCTTAATCGGTCGGTCTCCCGACATTTCATGAAAAGGTCGGCAAATATTCAGGCTTTGCCGACCTAAGTTTACAACTTCATTGCGTTCTTGTAGAATGTTGGTCACGCAGTCGCAATCGCCGACATGGTTGACACGCAATGACCGTCGAACTCACCCAAGACCTTCTCCACAAAGCCGGCATCGGCAATTTCTTTCGGCCCAGGCAATTGGAGCCGTTGGGAATACCCTACCACAAGCTCAGGCAGCTTGAGGCCGATGAAACCGTCGAGAGAATAGGCTGGGGCCTGTACCGGCTGGCGGAAGCTGAACCAACAGAACGATACTCAATAGCGTCCGTGTGCGCCCGCGTTCCCAACGCGATTGTCTGCCTACTATCGGCGCTTCAGGTGCATGAGATTGGCACTCAGATTCCCCGTCAGGTCTGGATCGGTATACCGCACAAGGCGAAAGCACCAACGCAAACGGAAATCAGGGTTCGCCTGGTTCGTTTCAGCGCCGCTGCCTTGACTTATGGAGTACAGGAAACCAGCTTCGAGGACGTACCGGCTCGAATTACTTCCCCGGCCCGCACGATAGTTGACTGTTTCCGGTTCCAACGCCTTGTCGGACGGGAAGCAGCGGTGGAGGCCCTTCGTGACGCTCTTGACGGCAGAAAGGTCACGACGGCCGAGCTAATGCGTACTCTTGAGGTTCTGCCCTCGCGCCGCCTCAGCGCCATCATGGAAACCGGGGTGCTATGACAACCAACGTCGCAGCTTCCATCAGGTCTCGTTTGCTCAGCAGAGCGAAGGCGGAAGGTACGGAGTTCCAGCTGTTTCTGGACCGTTACGCCTGCGAGCGGTTCCTCTACAGACTTGGGGAGTCCGATATCCGGGACCGGTGCATCCTAAAGGGCGCCAGCCTACTTGCATTGTGGATGGACGAACCTTATCGGGCAACGCGCGATGTTGATTTATTGGCTTTCGGTGCCAACGATGAGGAAAACGTCCGAGGCGTGATGGCAGCAGTTTGCAACGTCCCTTGCCCTGAGGACGGGGTAGCTCTCGACATCAACTCGTTGAGAGTCTCAGAGATCCGGGATGGTCAGCGTTACGGTGGGCAGCGTGCAACCCTCATTGCCCTTCTGGGAAATGCCAAGTGCAACGTACAGGTGGACTTTGGGTTTGGCGACGTGGTATTCCCTGGACCGGAAGAGGCCCAATTGCCTACCCTGATTAGCGGTGTTCCCGCGCCCTTCCTGCGCACCTATCCCCAGGTGTCTTCCATTGCTGAGAAGTTCGAGGCTATGGTCCAGTTAGGTACATTCAACAGCCGTATGAAGGACTTCTACGACGTGTGGGCCTTGTCCGAAACGCTTGCTTTCGACGGCCTCGAGTTGCAGGAGGCGGTTGCGCGGTGCTTTGACAGGCGCGGCACACCTTGGAGCGCCGAGTTGCCTGAAGCCCTTGCACCCGCGTTTTACTCAAACCAGCGACTCCAAGATTACTGGGCGAGTTATGGACATCAGGGTGGACTGCTGCATCTCCCGCCCAGTTCATTTGAGGAAGTTGGTAGTCGTATCCAGTCCTTTCTGGGACCTGTACGCGACAGCATCACGGCGGACGAGCCGTTTGATATGAACTGGTCTCCTGGAGGGCCCTGGCAATTACCTGGCGAAGGATCCTGGGAGGAAAACTGATGGTCAAACGACGAACTTTCTTCAGCTTTCACTACAAACCAGACAATTGGCGTGCCGGCCAAGTGCGGAACATGGGCGTCGTCGAGGGAAACGAACCTGTGTCCGACAACGACTGGGAAACTGTTACCAAAGGCGGCGATGCCGCGATCCGAAGGTGGATCAACGACCAAATGCACGGCAAGTCCTGCGCCATTGTCCTCATCGGGGCCAACACATCAGGCCGCAAGTGGATCAAGTATGAAATCGAGAAGGCATGGAATGATGGCAAAGGGGTGGTTGGGATATACATTCAAGACCTTCAGAACAGTAACGGAGACCAATCAGCGAAAGGTGCGAATCCCTTCTACAGCATCATCGTGGACGGGAAAAGGCTCTCGAACATCGTAAAGGACTATGACCCTCCATACAAACGGAGCACTAACGTGTATGCTCACATAAAGGACAACATCGCCGATTGGGCTGAGGAAGCAATCCGGATACGTGCCAGGAACTAAGCGAGCAAGCCG
The DNA here is from genome assembly GCA_034428635.1 of Dehalococcoidia bacterium. Taxonomy (GTDB): domain Bacteria; phylum Chloroflexota; class Dehalococcoidia; order Lucifugimonadales; family UBA3495; genus Bin22. Next base: position 13,441 of record DAOUHR010000107.1, on the reverse strand, counting down.
GAATGGTTGAGGACCAACCCCTAAATGAAAATTCTTCCGCCGTTCAGGCGCACCTGACCATCATGCAGGGCGTGATAAACCGGATGGCGGAGAACAGCCGCTCCTGCAAGGTGTGGTGCGTAACCCTGGTGGCTGCCACTTTGGTGCTGGTCGCGCGGACCGGGGAGCCACAGCACGCCTTGATTGCTCTGGTTCCGACGCTGTTGTTCCTATTCCTGGACTCCTACTATCTGGCGTTGGAGCGGGCGTTCATCAAGTCCCAGAACACCTTCGTTGGAAAGCTGCACGGGGGAGGGCTGGAGTCTGCCGACCTTTACCGGGTGGTCCCGTCAGGCATGGGACTGCCCCTGGTCATGCGGTGTCTGCTGGGTTCAGTGTCGATATGGCCGTTTTACTTATTGGTCACGGTAACGATACTGCTAACCTGGCTGTTGATAATCCCGTCAGGCACCCCATTTGCCGGAGGAAAACCTTGACCACGAACCCGGTCCCCAGGCACAAGGTATTCATCAGCTACTACCATGCGGACGACCAGGAATACAAGAACCGACTGGTTCAGGCATTGAATAGCAAAGCCATAGATAAGTCGGTCAGCCCAGGAGATATTCACGACGAGAATCTCACCTTGGACGAAATACGCCGGAGGATCCGGGATGACCATATCGCCGACGCCGTAGTAACCATAGTCCTCATCGGCCCCTGCACCTGGCAGCGCAAGCATGTGGACTGGGAGATTTCGGCCAGCATCATTAACCGGCCTAACAACGAACGGTGTGGGGTGGTGGGCTTGCTTCTGCCCACCCACCCGGACTATGACAAGTGGCCAAAGGAGCGTAATCCTCGCTTGATTCCACCCAGGTTCGCCCAAAACATCGGCGGCAAGAACCCCTTTGCCGCTATCTATAAGTGGCCGCGAAGGCGTGTTTCCAAGAGAGTCATTCCGAAAATTCATCGGGCATTTCTGCGGAAGGACAAAACTCCTTGGCCTGATGATGGACTTGACATGTTCGTGAACAACCGAACCGGAGATTGCAGCCGGGGTTGGCAGAATTAGGTCAGAGGCCAGGTTCGATTTGACAAGCTTGAATGAAAAATACAAACCCTACCCCGCTTACAAACCCTCCGGCGCCGACTGGCTTGGCGAGGTTCCGGCGCATTGGGAGGTTAAGCGGTTGAAGTACTCGGCTCCCTTGCGTAACGACAAACTTGGCAACAGACCCGAGGACGTTGAATACGTCGGGCTGGAAAATATCGAACCGTGGACTGGTAAATTGCTGCTCGACTATCAGCCCGACAGTGTTGATAGTACGGTCGCCACTTTCGGCCCAGGGGATGTTTTGTTCGGGAAGCTCCGGCCATACCTTGCCAAGGTAGCCCGTCCAGACTTTGAAGGCACAGCAACTAGCGAAGTCTTAGTGATGCGACCGCTAGATGAGTGTTCGCAAAGCTACTTGGCATACTGCCTGCTAAATGCAGCTTACATCCGGTGGATTGATACGCTAACTTACGGTGCCAAGATGCCGCGGGTTAGTCCCGATGAAGTGACCTGTAGCTTCATTCCTCTCCCACCCCTCCCCGAACAACAGGCCATAGCCGCCTTCCTGGACCGGGAAACTGCCCGGATTGACGCGTTGGTAGCCAAGAAGGAGCGGCTCATAGAGTTGCTCCAGGAGAAGCGCACTGCCCTCATCACCCGCGCCGTCACAAAGGGATTGGACCCCAAGGCGCCTATGAAGGACTCCAGCGTCGAGTGGCTGGGGGAAATTCCGGCGCATTGGGAGACTACGAAACTTCGAAGGTTGCTCACTCTAGTGGCCCATCATGTAGACGTTCACCCGGAGCAAATTTATCAAGAGATAGGTATCCGATCGTGGGGCAGAGGTATCTTCCACAAGGACCCAGTCACGGGAGCAACTTTGGGTGACAAGAGAGTATTCAAGCTCAGACCCGGTGAGTTGGTGCTAAACATCGTGTTCGCGTGGGAGGGGGCAGTGGCAATAGTATCTGAAAGCGAGAAGGATATGATTGCATCTCATCGTTTTCCGACTTTTCAGCATACTAGAAATTTAGTGGATTTAGACTACCTCCTTATGTTCTTGCAAAGTGAGCATGGACGGGGGCTCATGGGTTTGAACTCGCCGGGTGCTGCCGGTCGCAACCGCACAATTAGAATGGATTCATTTCTTGAAGAGGAAGTGCCTCTCCCATTACTCGAAGAACAGCGTGAGATTGTCGGTACCTTTAGATCGAATGAACACCGACTACAATCACTCTCACGTAAGGTCCGGGAAGCCATCGAGCGCCTGAGAGAGTTTCGGAGCGCTCTAATATCCGCCGCCGTCACCGGCCGCATTGACGTTAGAGAGGAGGCAGGATGCCAGTAGAAGCTTCTGAACGCGCTTTTGAAGACGCCATAGAAGCCTGCCTTGTCCAGAGTGGGGAAGGGTTGATTGGGGAGAAACGAGGCACTTACTTGGACCTGACGCCCGGCGGCTACCGGAAGCGGACATCCGACGACTATGACAGGGCCCTGTGCCTCATCCCGGAGGACGTGCTGGACTTTGTGCTGGTGACTCAGCCCCAAGAGTGGAAGCGGCTCTCCCAGCACCACGGTGCCGCCGTGGAGGAACAATTCCTCAAGCGCCTGGCATCCGAGATTGCCCGACGGGGCGCCCTGGACGTGCTACGCCACGGCATCCGGGACATGGGATGCCGCTTCCGGCTGGCCTACTTCCGCCCGTCCAGCGGGTTGAACGAAGAGACCCGCGAGCTTTACCGGGGCAACGTCTTTTCGGTGGCGCGTCAACTGCACTACAGCGAGAAGAACAGCAAGAGCCTGGACCTGGCCCTCTTCCTCAACGGTATTCCCATCTTCACTGCGGAATTGAAGAACCCACTTACGGGGCAAACGGTAGAGGACGCTATTCGCCAGTACCGGACGGACCGGGACCCTCGGGAGCCGTTGTTTGCCTACCGGCGCTGCCTGGCCCACTTAGCCGTTGACCCCGACCTAGTATATGTCACGACCCAACTGGCCGGGCCTCAGACCCGATTCCTACCATTCAACCGGGGCAAGTTCGGCGGCGCCGGCAACCCGCCCGTTCCGCCAACACAAGACGGCTACGCCACCTCCTATCTTTGGGAGGAGACCTGGGCGCGGGACAGCGTGCTGGACTTGGTGCGCCAATTCATCCACGAAGTTGAGGAGGAAGACGACCGGGGCAGGAAGACGGGCAAGCGATACCTGATCTTTCCCCGCTACCAGCAACTCGACTGCGTGCGGCGGCTGGTGAGCGACGCTAGGCAACGGGGAACCGGGCAACGGTACCTGGTGCAGCACTCGGCTGGCAGCGGCAAGACCTTCACCATTGCCTGGCTTGCCCATCAATTGTCCACCCTCCACGACGCGGAGGACCGCCGAGTCTTTGACTCCATCGTGGTTATTTCCGACCGGCGGGTGCTGGACCGCCAGCTACAGACGGCCATGCGCCAGTTCGAGCAAACTCTGGGCGTCGTGGAGAACATAGATTCCACCTCTCGACAGCTCAGGGAAGCGTTGGAATCGGGCAAAACCATCATAGTTACTACCCTCCAGAAATTCCCTGTCATTGCCCAAGAAATTGGCGATTTGCCGGGCCAGAGATTCGGCCTGATTGTGGACGAGGCTCATTCCTCCCAGTCCGGTGAAAGTACCAGAGACCTAAACAGGGTGCTGGCTCCTCCTTCTCTGGAAGAGGCAGAGGCGGAAGAGACCCACCAAGAAGCGTCAGAGGAGGAATTGGAACTAGACAACGCCGTACTAACCCAGATGTCAAGACGGCAACAGCCTCCCAACGTCTCCACCTTTGCTTTTACCGCTACCCCGAAACCGAAGACCCTGGAGCTTTTCGGCACCCGCCGGCCCGACGGTTCTTTCGCTCCCTTCCACCTTTACAGTATGCGCCGGGCCATCGAGGAAAGGTTCATCCTGGACGTGCTAGAAAACTACACTACCTACAAGGCCTACTGGCGACTGCTCAAGACGATTGAGGACGACCCGCGCTACGATAAGTCCAAAGCCTCTTACCTGCTCCAGTCCTTCGTGGACCTGCATCCGCATGCCATCGACGAGAAGGTGCGGATTATGGTCGAGCACTTCACTGCCAAGTCCCAGAGCGAAATTGGTGGCAGGGCAAAAGCAATGATTGTGACGCGTTCTCGCCTGCACGCCGTACGGTACAAGCTGGCAGTGGACCGGCATTTGGCCGAGCTCGGAAGTCCGTTCAAGACCCTGGTGGCTTTCTCCGGGACGGTACAGGACGGCGGACATTCATACACCGAAGCCAATATGAACAGCATCTCAGAAGCCCAGACCGCCAGGACATTCGAGGCCCCGGAATACCGGATGTTGATTGTCGCCAACAAGTTCCAGACCGGTTTCGATCAGCCGCTGCTGCAAACCATGTACGTGGACAAGAAGCTGGGCGGCGTCAACGCGGTGCAGACTCTCTCCCGGCTGAACCGTACACACTCCGACAAGCCCGGCACCATGGTCCTGGACTTCGCCAACGAAGCCGATGACATCCAGGCCGCCTTCCAACCCTACTATGAAACGACAATTTTGTCGGAGGCAACTGACCCTAACCTGCTGTATGAAATTCAGACGCGGCTGAAGACTTACCCGGTCTTCACCGATGAGGATGTGGATGCCTTTGCAGCAGTCTTCTTCCAGCCCGGATCAACCCAGGACCAGCTTTATTCTGCGCTGTCTCAGCCAATTCAACAATTTTCAGAGCTTCAGGATGATGAGCGGCAGGATTTCCGCGGCCAGGTAACAGACTATGTTCGGCTATATTCGTTCCTGGCCCAGGTGATTACCTTCCTGGATGCTGACTTGGAGAAACTCTACGTTTTCGCTCGGCACCTCCGCCGGTTGCTCAGGGTTGACCGTGAAGAATTGCCCATTGAAATTCAACAGAACATCGACATGGAGTCCTACCGTATCCAGCAGACTGCCAGTGGGAAAGTTGCTCTGGAACGGAAGGGAGACAAACTCGATCCGGTTCGGACCAAGGAACCAGGACAAAGAACGCCGGAAGAGTTGGAGGCCCTCTCACGCATCATAGCTGATCTCAACGAGCGTTTCGGCATCGAGTTGGGCCCCGAACACCGAATTACCCTGGGCAGGATGATGGAGCGCCTAGAAGAGGACGCGGCTTTGGAGACCGCCGCGAAAGTCAACACACTGGAGAACGTGCGGATTACCTTTGACCGTAAGGTGGAGCAGGTTATTCAGGAAATCATCGATCTGAACTTCGACTTGTACAAGCGAATCACTGATGACCCCGCTTTCGGGGACGTAGTGAAGAACCATCTATTCGACCAATACCTCCGGACGCACCGTGATTCACAAAGTAAATGACATGCAAAAAACGGCTGCATGGTAAAATGATTGTACGCAAATGGGTAACAAAACGGTGGATTGCAGGTTCCACCCAAGCATTTGGCAATGTGAGAGCCTGCGGTTGGCGCAGCGGGAGGTAGGCGAGGATGGCTAACAAAATCATCAATGCGTTTATTAGTCACATAACCGAAGAAGAGGGTGATATTCCCAGACTAAAGGCCATGATGGAGAGGCATGGAATAACCGCGAGGAACTACTCAATCACCACAGACAAATTCAACAACGCTAGAAACGAGGAATATATCAAGGGTAAGATTCTGGGACCGCAAATCGACCAAACTAGTGTGCTCCTAACCCACATTGCACCGGGCACAAAAGAAAGCAAGTGGGTCAACTGGGAAATAGAGTATGCCCATAAGCATGGTAAGAGGATTGTCGGTGTTTGGCAGCGTGGCGCATTAGGTTGTGAACTGCCAGAGGCCTTGGGAAAATACGCGGACGCCATCGTTGGATGGAATGGTGAGAGCATCATAGATGCAATCAATGGGGATTCAAACCACTGGTACAACCAGGATGGCACTCCTTTCAGCTACCGAAAGATCAAGAGACACCCCTGCTAGACAAAATGACAAGACTTCATTCATACGTGGTCAAAATTGACGATGGGTTTGCTCCGAACCCCTTTTATGGATTTTGCACCCTGGCAACATGCAAGCCGAAAATCCGGCGTCAAGCCCAGATCGGAGATTGGATACTCGGAACAGGCTCGAAGCAAAGGCACCGACAAGGTACCTTAGTGTACGCCATGCGCGTAACCGAGAAAATGGCGCACCATGATTATTGGCAAGATCCGAGGTTCGAGGAAAAGCGCCCCAATCTTCATCAAAGCATAAGGAAGTCGAGGGGAGACAACATTTATCATTGGAACCAGAAAACTGGAGGATGGATTCAAGAGGATTCCTGCCACAGCAAAAACTATGGAATGCCAAACCATGACCACATCCTACGAGACACTAGCTCCGACCAAGTTCTCATAAGCGATGACTTCATCTACAAAGGCGGTGGACCGGGTATCCCTATACCTGAATTCAATGGCAAGGACGTATGCCACCAATGGATAGGCCACAAGAGTAACTTTAGTGAAGAGACAGTGAATGAGTTTATTGATTGGGTCCGCTCATTGGGTGAATGGGGATACTGCCATTACCCATTGGAATGGCAATAGTAGTTGCGGCCAGGGAGGTGAACAGAGTGGAGCTAAACGATTATCAACGCCTTGCTGAAAACACTGACCAACAGCCAAATAGGACGAATTTCGAAGATAACCCTCGAAGCATTCTTGTCCCTTTGCTCGGCCTGGCGGGTGAGGCGGGCGAGTTGCTCGGCGAGCACAAGAAATGGCTCAGGGATGGTGATTCATACAAGCTGTTCCCTGACCGAGTAAAGGAGGAACTGGGAGACCTGCTTTGGTACTTGTCAAACGTAGCCACAAAGCACGGCCTGACCTTAGAAGACGTGGCTGCCTACAACCTAAAAAAGACGCAAAGGCGGTGGCATCCCGAAGCTGACTCGGGAAGACCTTATCGTCTGTTGGACGATGGTTTTCCGGAGTCGGAACGCTTTCCTCGCCAGATGGAGGTCTCAATCGAGTCCGATGAATCTGGCCGGAGCGTAATGGTCATAAACGGAATGAAATGCGGAGACCCGCTGAGGGATAACCGGTATGAGGATGATGGGTACCGGTTTCACGACATTTTCCATCTTTCATATGTCAGTAACCTGGGGTGGTCACCGACCCTGCGAGCACTGATGCGCCGCAAGCGTAAGAGTAACGCGCGTGTCGATGAGGTTGAAGATGGGGGCCGGGCAATCGTCATTGAAGAAGGAATTTCGGCGATGGTGTTCAGTTACGGGGAGGGCCGTAGCTTCTTGGAAGGTTCGGAGGGAGTCAACTACGAGCTGTTAAGGACCATCAAGGACATGACCGCGCACCTGGAGGTCAGTTGCCGAACCGAGGGAGACTGGGAGCGGGCAATAATGGAGGGGTTCAACCTCTGGCGCCAAGTAAAGGCCAAAGGCAAAGGCTTTCTTCACGCTGACCTTGAGGAACGAACCATCAAATTGGTAGGCTAAGCTCCGGTCCTCACTTATAGTCAACGCCTCAAGGGTGCCTTCCCGGGGCTATTTCCCCTTTGCCAATCGCCAAGCGGTAAATCCTCCTATAGCAGCGGTTGCGGCAGTGGCCAAGGTCAGGGTGAACATCAAAAGAATCCACCCCCAATCGGTAACCCAACTCGGTACAGACACCTCGGGAGTGTCCCGTACGCTTAAAATCAGGGATATGGCTACCCCAAGGATGGTCACGGAGACCAAAAAGATACCGAACATTACCAATGGCTGGAGATAATCCCTGACACTGGCGATTGCGGAAGACGTTTCGGATTGAACTCTGGTCACGTAGCTCCAGCTCGCGTCATCTTGAGTTGATAGCTCCTTTTTAAGCCGCGGCCAGGTTGGATTCTTAGGTGGTGAAGGAGGTTGAACTACGCCCTTTATTTCGTGCAATTCAAAGGTGAAAACAGGCTCCCCGGGGGAAAATTTTACTGTTTCGTTTCCTAAGTTGGCCACCCTAATATACAGGCGTTCATCCTCTTGGTCTTGCCCATACATGGGGTCAACCTGTATTCCCATCAGGCCAACTAGTCCCTTGAGCGCAGCATCAAGCCGGATTCCTATCTTGCCCACCAAATTCTCCGGCATATTGAGTCTCTCTTTAGTTGAAAGAATGGCAATTTTGCCAGGTTCGACAGATATGTAACTTTCGGTGTATGGCTCCCCGGGGCCATAGAATTTTCCGTTAACTAGCAAGCCATCGTTGGCAAGCCTTAGGGCATATGAGGCCTCCATAATCGACTTCTCAACCCAGGTCCCTTCTTGGAAAATCTGTCCACTCCTTAGGCGTTCAAGGATTGTCTCCCCGCTGAGAATCATAATAACAGGCCCCTTCCGAGTGTTTCCGGTGAATTTGGTCGGTCATCGAGAGTTTGAGGGTCAGGAATGAGGTGGTTGATTTCCCACTTTGGGGGAAACCAGTAATCAATCGGTTTGACCGATGGCCGATATACCTGCTTTATCCGAGTGCGGTCATTCACCCCTCTTATGTCAGGGTGTACTATCCTCGCGTACTTGGAAAGTTCACAAAAGAGGTTCTGACAGTCGATCAGCTGGAGTTCTCTCCCCCATAGTGTTCGGAATTCCAACCCAAGACGCTTGAATTCCAGTGACTGGCGGTCGGTTACTAGACGGATGATTTCCGCTTCGTTCAGGCCACCAAGGTCGCTGAAGCACTTGTGCACACCATCCAGGGCCCCGGGTCCAGGTATAACGAACTCCATTTCGGAGAAGTCGCATATCTCGCTGTAGTTTAGGTCTGTCACGAATTGGTAACCCAGGAAATTGCCCACCATAGGGTATGACCGTAGAATTTCGAAAGCCTCCCTCATACTAGAAGCATCGCAAACCCGCTTCGGAACCTCATCTTCCATCATCAGCTCCAGAAGCTTGAGATGGTTGCGGTGCTTGGCTTGGTGTCCGAAGGATCGGTTTCCCGACGGCATTATGTAGGCTGCAGAATAGATTCGGGTCTTGGAAGCCAGGGCAGCCGTCAGAACTTCATCATATTGGTCGTAAATGAAGTCTGCGTATGCAACTGTTCCGAGCTTGATTCGCAACAACTCCCAAGTCTCAATCTTATTGAAGAGCTTAAATAGAATGGTCCGGAAGAAAACCTCTTCCGGGGACTGGTCCCCATCGTAGATGACGTGCCGGATTAGATACTGGCTCACACGGTCCGATGCCCGGTAGGCATTAGTGAATTTGTGCTTGGCTATGGTGGGGTCCTCTGTCCAAGGTGGCGGCGCCCCTTCCAATTTTCGAAAGAAGACCTCCTGGCGCTCTGCTGCAAAACGCCAGTACGTGTCATAAACGAGCGTACCGCGAGCCGGCAGCAGGGTTTCAAAAACTGCCTTTTCCCTCTGGTTCTGCCGGAAAAGGGCCAGCTGGTTCTGGGCACGAGAGGATGACTCTGGGCGGTTTCTGAGAGGCCTAGACATCACCCCTCCCGGCCCGAAGTCTCTCCAACGAGGCCCTGACGCTTTGGGCGAGCGGTCCTAATTTAGACTTGGAGCCGTCTCTTTTGGCTGGTGTCGCTATACAGGTTAGTTGTTCCAACCTTAGTCCCATCTCGTGCGCCATGAATTGTCCCAGTCTGCAGAGCCCAAGATAGTTCCCATAGGCCCGCTCTACAATGTACTGGGTAGCGTAGTAGCCAGTTACTGCCAATCCGCCCGTGCCAGTAGGGGCGAACGACAGCTGTTGGAGGCAGGGAAACCCCCGTTGACGCTGATCAGTGTGGTCTTTGTGGGGGTCAAGCAAGGAGGCCTGCAAAGCTGTCCGCCGGCGGTTGCCACCTTCCCAAGTGCTCAGTATGTGATCCAGTTGGTTGAAACCGCCTGCGCCATTTTTGTCGCCACCAAAGGCTATCATTCGCTGGAAATAAAGACCGTATCTATTGGCTTGGTCCAACTGCCTCAGACGAGGATATACCCTGAGGTAACGCTGGAAGAGTTGCTCTCGGCCTACATTGGGATTCCACATTGTCATCGGAAATATCGTGTTGGCAACAGTGTGGCACGACCTATCTCCGCGTCTTTCCAATTCCCCTTCTAGCGCGTTCCGTATTGCGAAATCCTCGTCGGGATCGCCACCGTGGAGACCGTCAACAACAAGAACCAATGGGGCGACCTCTGTAGACTCGTATACTTGGAGGAATGCCTTGCCCCATGCAACCGAGAGGTTTCGTTCCTTAATCAACGTCGGCCCCTTCATAAACTTCCTTTTCAAAATGGCGGAATATGCCTCGACCCACGAACCCAGCCCTGGAAACCCTGACAAACGCCGACCAACCTGAGTCGGCTGACAGCTTGCCGATTCCGGACCGGTCTGCCTGAATCAATTTGCCCTCCGATGTGTCTCGTACTTGGACAACACAGTCACCTTCAAGGACGACCTGATCGCGGACGAGGATGAAGTCCCCGGATTCCACGTCTATGGGTCTGCCTGTCCAAAGCGAGTCTACCACCCAGACTTTGTCTCGCGACTGCCAACCGAGAGCCTCGGTCTGTGCCTGACCCCTGTTAGCTCTCAAGAGTTTAGCGGCGTGGGTTTGAGATAATAGTTGCAGACCGCTGCGCATATGGTGAATCAATGTTGTGTAGCCGACACCGAAATAGTTCGAAATGGAGTAGATTTGCCCCGGGGTACATACCCTGATATCCCAATGTCGAAGGTTGAAGGCCCGACGCACAGCCATCTTAGGCATCAGGAGTGCCCCTGCGAAGCAATCGGCAGCGAACTCCTCTGGGTCAACATTGGAATGGTTCTGATTCCCGACCAGTTGGTCTATTCGAGTGCCGTCTCCGCTGCTGTGGTGTCCTAGTTCGTGGGCGCAGGTAAAGCTACGCCGCCCTATAGGCCGCAAAGACGAAAGAATTATCGTCGGCCCTGGTTCACGGCAGTACATTCCTTCCATGCTCGGCAAATCGGTAAACCGGACTTCGATTCCCAGTCTTTCAGCCAAGTCATATACACATATCGCACTTTCAAGAGGAAGTCCGGCTTCTCTGCGCATCCTGAGGGCCGAGGCCATAGACCGCCTTGCGGTCTCCTTCCTGTTCATGGCTCACTTCGCGTCGCTTGAGGTTTTAAGCGACCTGATAAGTTGGAGAAGGCGTTCCAGGTCTTCATCATTCAATTTCCCGAGCTCACGAGCAGCGAGGGTGGCCCGGTCGCTGACCGCCTCGTCATTGTCATCACCGATGATCCACGGGACTCTAACACCATACAGTTCCGCCAAGACCGTCAGTTCCTCCGTCTGCACTCTCCTGCGCCCAGCTTCGATCTCGGAGACGGTAGGCCTGTGCCACCCCAATTGCCTGGCTACTTGTCCTTGCGAAAGGCCAGCCATCTCCCTGGCAAATCTCAAACGGCCCGCCATGTCTCGACGCAAATCGTCCCGCTCATTCACTTGCTACTACCCCCATTTTCATTTGCCCGCATACGTTTTCGGCAATCTCGGAAACCGACAAATGCCGCCTCCCATTTTTGGGGAGGAACACCCCGCACGGAATCTCGCAACCGAGAGATTCTGAAATGAAGAGGGCGGCTTCAACACCACTATAACTGTCGAAGGAGTCGATATCCTGGAGAGGTCTGGTATCGGACCCGATGGGCCCGGTCACCAGCCCACTGGTTTCTTGAACTTGTTTCAAAGCGTCGATCACCGCGCCCTCTACCCTTTCCCTGTCCATGCCTCCCTCCTTACGGATGGTAAGTACATCTTACTATACCAGAACGAGGGACTGCAAGCGCAAGAGTCTGCTTGTAGAGCTTAGAATCCTCTGAACAAGGCGTTTTAGCCTGAGTTGTGTATGACGGAGCTGCGGGAGGGGCGAAAACGGCGGCCTGGGGCTTATCAGCCGGCACCCGGCCCCTTGGGTTTCCTCCCCGGCTGGGCTGTCGGAGGCTTGATGGGGCCTTGAGACCGGGGTTGTCCCGCAGCAATTACGCACTACGCCGCCAGTTGGTTCCTCTCCAAAAGATGACGGAAATTCAGGATGGTGGTCTCGTCGGGCAAGGGCCCCGAGAGCTTCAGCCCCACGAACCGCCGCACCGGGTCTGACTCGTAGAGCAAATCCTCCATGCCAGGTTCGCTGAGATTGTAGAAGAGCTGGACGCAGTGGACTCTCAGCATGACGGACAGCGGGTAAGGATGTCTTCCCCTCCCGGCCTTGGGGTAGAAGGGGCGGATGCGGTCTTCCAGCAACTGCCAGGGAATCAGAGCCTCCATCCGTTCCAGGAACAACTCCCGGCGGGCCTTGCGTCTCTTGCCCTGGTATTCCAGATCGGCAAAGGTCGGCTGGTCCATCTGCCCTCACTCCTTCAACAGGCATCGGCTGGTTCAGCCTAACTATGCCACATCCCACCCAACTTGTTCAGAGGATTCCTTATATTCGCAGCTTATCCCGTTCTTGCAACCTCTGAGTCCCGACTAGGTCTGGGACCTATGTACCAAAGCTACTTGTCTGACTTCTCACCACATAGGAGGTTTCCGAACGGGATACTCTTTCATACCGCAACGTGCCTCTGCTACTGAATTCATATTGAAGAGCTTGGCGGTGGCCTCGCGGACAGATTTGTCAACCGGGATTGGCGGTAAGTCAGGGCAATCGCGTATTAATTCGTGACATTCCGATAGCCCAAAATATGGCGGTTCGAGTGGCCGGGGCATCCTTCCAGTAACGCCTGACACTTCAAAGCCCAGCCGGACCCAGCAGTCGAAGCCTCCAGAACGAAGTTACGAAGGGCAGCAAATTGCATTCCCCTCACGTTTTATTGACCCTGAGAATACGCTCTGTCCAAATTCTCGCAAGACGCGATTGCCCTGGGCGGTAATCGGGCTGGAGTATCAAGCAGGTGCTCGAAAACAGCACTGGGCACGCATAAAGGCGTTGGCCCGGCGTATTGCGTTCGGGTGGGACAATAACGAGCATTACGACCTGAAGCCGGTAGCAGAGTATCGAGATCGCTTGCAAGACAGCATTTCCCAGTAGCTGGAGAACCCGGTGGGTTGGAAGGCGGCAGCCGATGAACAATCGAAGGAAGCCGCCATTGATGCCATACGTCAAAAGGTACTCAGCCGACTCGAGCGGTTGGCGAACCTCCGGGTAGCCCATCGGCACCGGACGCAGTGGGAGGTTGCCTACGACTACCGAGGACCAGGGTCGACCTTCTCCAGGTCTCAGTCAATCATGTTAGTAACGGGCTTAAACTGAGCGAAAATTACGGGTTGGAATTGACCCACCGGAAGGCAATGGCATCATCTACGGAACAGCTGTGGAGGTGCCTGGTCCGAATTGCTGAAAGGTGGAGACGTGAAAGAGATATACGAGAAGAAAGGGTCGGGATGTTCGATCCGGGGAATAGCCGATGACCTGGGCA
>DAOUHR010000106.1:0-14881 GCA_034428635.1 Dehalococcoidia bacterium | reverse complement strand
TCTGTATCTTCGTAATAGGAGATTCTCAAACTCATAGTCTCCCCCAGATTTTCAGCTTGTGGTGGTCGATAAAGCGGTTGTGCAGCTTACCATCCGAGATAATCACCCGAATCCAGTGTCTCAATTCAGGGATATAGCCATAATACCTGATTCTACCGTCTTCCTGCTGCTCAGTATAGTACGGGCTTTCCAAAACCCGTTCCACCCATTCATCCAGAATCTCAGGGTGATTGGCCCTAACCTCACGTTCGTAGTATCCGGTTGTCTCAATATCAGCCATCTCCCTAAACCGCCCCTTCCTCCTCCAACCCCGCCAGTTCGCCCTCCGTCAATCCCCCCAGGCTGCAAAGAACCTCCCTGTTATGCTCTCCCAGCAACGGTGCCGTGATTGGCTCAATCTTGGCGCAATCCAGCAGGCGAACGGGAGTCCGCAGTGAGCGGAAAGTTCCCCCGGCCGTATCTCCCGTCTCAACGAACATGTCCCTGGCCTCCAGTTGGGGGCAGTGCGCCAGGTCTTCCGTGTTCTGGGCGACGCCCATGGAGAAGCCCAGTTCCGTAATCTTTCCAGCCACTTCCCACTTGGGGCGATGCTGTGTCCACTCCTCCAGCGCGGGAATAACGTGCTCTACAATGAAGTCGCCGTCGCCAGGGGCCAGGTACTCCGGGTTGTCCGCCAGGTCATCCCGCCCCACCAGCCTCCACAGGTTGCTCCACCGCTCCTGCACCCGTGCCCCGGCCATAACCACGTATCCGTCGCTGGCGCGAAGAGTCATACCTGCGTTGGCCAGCCGGCTATAGTCCCGAGTAAACAGTTCACCGCTGGCTTCGTACCCGTACATGTTGCTGAGGGTGTGGAGCACCATGCACTCGTACATTGCCATGTCCACGTGCTGACCCTGTCCCGTTTGGTCCCGGCTGCGCAGGGCCAATACCACACCCAGGGCAGACCACATTCCGGGGATTGAGTCGCCTATGTTGTCCCCCACGCTCTGGGGCGGTCGCCCGGGTTCTCCGGTCAGTTCCATCCATCCCGCCATGCCCTGGATGGCCAGGTTGTTGGCCGGCCAGTTGGAGTAGGGACCGCGCAGGGCGTCGCTGTCCCCATAGCCGGTGATGCTGGCGTAAACCAGGCCAGGGTTCAGTTCCTTGAGATGATCGTAGCCCAGCCCCAGCCTTCGGAAAGCCCCCGGCCCCCAGTTGTCCAGGAGCACGTCCGACACTTTGACCATCTCTTCAAATGCTGCCTTGCAACGGGGATTGCGCAGGTCCAGGGTTACGCTCTTCTTGTTCCGGTTCAGCCCAATGTAACGGGAGCTAATTCGCTGCCCGTCCTCCTTGGTGACGTAGGGACCTCGTGCCCGCACTAAATCGCCGGTACGCAGCCGTTCAATCTTGATGACCTCAGCCCCCATGTCGGCCAGTATTTGAGAGCAGAAGGGTCCGGCCACGATATGGGTGGCGTCAAGAATGCGGATGCCGGTTAGGGGTAGCGGGTGTTGGTTTGACATGAATAGCCTCAGGTTGGCAATCGAACGAAAGGTATTTTCCTCTGCGCCTTATTTAAGGGCTATGAGCCAGAAGGCTTTCCCAGTCCGTCAATGGTCTGCTCGTGGCTCCATAATAAAGACTGCAATGCAGAAACATCTTTGCCCAAATCGCCTAGATAGGTTGTTGCACTAGAGAAAAACATTTGCATCAGAATAGAGCCCCACATTGTATCAGGATCTCTTGGCCAGTTTCTAACTATATAACTTTGATCTCTATGAGCCCCAACTTTGTTACGTATTTGGAACATACGTTTGTATGCTGCCCTCAGTTCGGTACTATAACTGTTTACATCGAAACTCGACCCTTTCTTGTGGGCTTCACAAAAACAAATGATTGCCTGTTGGAGTAGAGCAATGGTTATGATTTTTCGGTCAGACTCCTTTAAGCTTTCAAAACCATTTTCAGCGTTCCTACAGTTCTCCAAAACGCTCATATGGATCATAGACTGTAAAAGAAGGCCAATAGAAACCATCTTCCTATTGCTCCCGTCACTGAATACACTCTCCAAGCAATCTCTACAGTCGATGTTCGGATTCGTTGGCATTCTTGTACGCCATTTAAGGACTTCAACCCCGCAGTCCGCAGTAACTAATCCCCGGTATTGGCGGGGAGCATATATGCTGCGGGCGTGAACCCTGGGACTCTGTCGAATTTTGGTCATATGATTTTTCACTCAGGAATTTCTAAGCAAGGTGCTGGACGGCTACCTAAACATGGTAGCAGACGCCTTAAGAGCAGTCTTTCTTAGGAACACTTTACAAAACTGGGGGCGGGTCCGCAAAACCCGCCCCTTTCAGACAACCCAATCCTGTATATCCGGTCCATTCATGCCTGAATGAACGTTAAGTCGCTGTAACGTCCGAGGGCGTGGCCCCGAACCGCGCCGCCTGCAACTGCTCAGACGTAGCTGGTGGGGTGGCCGCCAGTTCGTCCGCCAGCCCCGCCGGGGGTTCCACGTCCTTAAGGGCGGGGATAACCTCTTCGCCCATCAGGCGGATGGAGCGCATAATCTTCTCGTGTTCCAACCCACCGAACATCATCCAGTTGCTGACGTTGGTTACGCCCAGTTCCGCGGCCCGGGAAAACTTTTCAATTACGGTGTCAGGACTGCCGAAGTAGAGGCGTTCCATGAATCCGTCGTCGTCCAGTTCCCCATCGTAGGGACCCACCTGCACGCGGCCGTCCACCACCTCCAGGCGGTTCAGCGCCCGTCCGGCCCGATTCTGCCAGCGGGCGTAGGGAAGCTGCTTGCGGGCCTCGTCGTCCGTCTCTGCCACGTGGGTGATGGACTGCAGCCCCAGTTCCAGACCGTGGTACGATTTGCCCAAATCCTTGCGGGCGTGGATCAGCGATGCGTAGTGAGTGCGGACACCGGCGCCGCCCAGCAGGCCAGTGGTCAGGGGCATCATGTCCCACTGCGCCGCCATTTTCATCGACTCCACGCTGGTGCCCGCAATCCAGAAGGGTGGATGCGGCTTCTGCATTGGTTTGGGCCACACCGTGGTAGCGTGGGGCATCTTGATGAATTCCCCGTCGTAGGAGAATGACTCGTCCTGGGTCCAGGCCTTCACCAGCACTTCCATGCTTTCGTTGAACTTCTGGCGGGAGTCCTCCAGGGTAACTCCGAAGCGCGACATTTCGTGGGGCTGGTAGCCCCGGCCTACGCCGCAGATGAAACGGCCGTCAATGAGGTTGTCCAGGACCGCCACCTCTTCTGCCAGTCGCAGCACGTCCCAGATGGGAACTACTATGATGCCGGTAGCGATCTGGAGTTTGCGAGTGCGCTGTCCGATGTATAGCGCCTGCATTAATGGCGCAGGGGAATTCCCGTAGTTGGAAAAATGGTGCTCCGCAATCAGGCAGTACTCGAACCCCATTTCCTCCGAGTACTGTATCTGCTCCACCCCCTCCTCGAAGAGGGTTTTCCAGTTGCGCAAATTTGGATTGGGCCATTCGTAAAAGAGGCCAAACTTCATGAAAGGATTCTCCTTATCCCGTGGGTCAATATCGCAGGGGAGTTTAACGATTCACAGCATTGCCAGTCAAATTCAGGGCAATCGCATTATGTTTAATTGTCATTCTGAACGGAGTGAAGAATCTAAACTCCATCCCACAGGCCGACCAGGGGACCCGAAACCGGGCTGGCATGCAGGATTTTAGGCCCTTCGGCAAGCTCAGGGCGACCTGTCTTATACCTGGCGGATGTCTGCCACCTGTACTCTGAATCTAAAACGCGATTGCCCTGCAGTCAAATTTGACTGTGGCAACGTTTCCATGGACAGACTGGTATGCCTATCCCGATTGCTGGGGCGCCTCAGCGTGACTGTACGGTTCTGACGCCAAACCACAGTTGCTGCCGTGCCCGGCTTCACTCTTAATTGACTACCCTTTTCGGGGTATGTTAGGCTTACGCTTAAGCAGAAGTTAACGGAACTTCCGCACTCTGGCAATTCTAATGGAGTGTTGCGTCATGGAAGTAACCCAGTTGGCCATTGTAAAACTCAAGGAAGTATTGGATCAGGAACAGGAAGTGGCCAGTTCCCTCCGCGTCATTGCCATGCCCTCAGGCCAGGGCCTGCAATACATGCTCACTATGGAAAAGGAAACCCAGCCCGATGACACTGTGCTCAGCCTGGAAGGCCTGAGCTTCCTGATGGACTCGGACAGCGCCCCCTTCCTGGAGGAGGCCACCATAGACTATGTAGAGGAGTTCGGCGGCCAGGTGGGATTCGTAATCAACAACCCCATGTACTCCAGCGCCGGTGGCGGATGCGGCTCAGGCTGTGGCTGCGCCTCAGGTGGCGGCGGCTGTGGTTGTGGTAGTGGTGGCTGCGGCAGTCACTAAGCCTGCTAGTTATTGGAACAACTAGCACCCCCCTAGTTTAGAACCGCTCGGGGCGCCAACACTTGGTGCCCCGAATCCATTTAGGGGGCTCAGTCTTTGCTTGTCCCCATCATTCCAACCCCTACCTCCCATCGCCATACCTCGCCCGACACTCCAGCTTCCCGAATCTTGTCTATGCCGGTCCCGTTACCACGGTTGGCCCCTAAATCTCGCTGAACCCCGTCCCAGGCAGCGTAACGCCCCTGCCCTGCGCTTCAGTTATCCACCCAAACTCCTTCAAAATTTGCTGGCTGTATGTCACCCGCCCCGTCACCGAGTCCAGCGGTTCTGTGGCCAACAGCAGTGCGGCGTCGGCCATCACCGACATTGGTTCCCCCTTGGGGTCGTCCATACCTGTCACCAGGTTGTGGTACACGGTGCCGGGAGTGGGAACCACCAGCGACGGTGAAACGCAGGTGACCGAAATCCCATACTCGTACACCTCGCTGGCAAGGCCCTGGGTAAACCGTTCCAGTGCCGCCTTCTCCGCTCCGTAGCAGGCGCCGCCGGCAATGCCGGTGTTGTCCCCGTAGGGACCGCGGCCCGGTCCGACGGCGGCGCCCGACGATATATTGATAATGCTGCCCGAGCCGCGCGGTATCATCTGCCCCAGCGCTTCCTTGCTAAGAATGAATGGCGCGTGGAAGTTCACCTCCCAAGACCGAATCCACCGGCTGGTGGGGAAGTCCTTGACGGGTATAAAGTAGGTCAGCGCCGCGTTGTTCACCAACACATCCACCGGTCCGTAAAGTTCCTGGGCCTCCTCAATCAGCCGTTCGCACTCCTCCGGACGCGCCAGGTTCACCGCCACCGCCGTCGCCTCGCCGCCGGCCTCTTTGATTTCGGCTACTGTTTTCTCCAGCGACCCCTCCAGGGGGTGGTCGCCCTCACTCACCGTCCGCGCCGCGCACACAATCTTGCCCCCTTCCCCGGCAAAGCGGGCCGAAATCTCCGCTCCAATGCCACGGCTGGCGCCCGTAACTACCACTACCTTGCCGTCCAGCTTGCCCATAGTCTTGTCTCCTTCGTCTATCCGGCTCAAGTTTTCGTATAATAGCACGGTGCTGCCGACTCACCGCATTTACACCGACCTGGCCTGGCTGTGGCCCGCCTTCAGTCCGCCCGCCGACTATGCCGACGACGCCGGCCACTGGCGGGATGCTATCCGCCTGCACTTGGGCCCGGGCCGCCATTCCCTCCTGGAACTCGGTTCCGGTGGCGGCCACACCCTCAGCCACCTGACCGCCGACTTCAATGTAACCGCAGTGGACCTGTCTCCCCAGATGCTGGCCTTGTCCCAGGAACTCAACCTTGGCGTTCCCCACCACCTGGGCGATATGAGAGACCTTCGCCTGGAAAAACAATTCGACGCCGTGGCAATCCACGACGCCGTCTGCTACTTACTGACCGAGCAAGACCTGCTGGGTACTTTTTCAACTGCCCGGCAACACCTCCGACCTGGCGGTATCTTTCTCCTGTCTCCCGACTACCTTAAGGAATCCTTCTCCGGACCCCGCGTCCTTCACTGGATCTGCGGAGATGCCAACCCACCCTTCACAGTCATCGAATACTGCCACGACCCCGATGAATCTGACAGCACCATAGAATCCCTGTTTTTCTTCATCCTCCATGAAGCAACCGGGCTGCGGGTTGTGCAGGACCGCCACACCACCGGCCTTTTCCCCTCAACCACCTGGCTGGAACTGCTGGACGAAGCGGGCTTCGATGCTGAACTGGTTACCCTGCCCGGCTACGAAGGCGGCTACGGCGGCCACCTGTTCGTGGCGACCCTGCGCTAGAGGCGGGCAAAGCGTACCGTACGCCCAGTAAGTTTGAGGGTAGGGCAATTGCCCTACCCATACGGTCGCGTCTTAGCGACTTATCATCCTGAACGGCCAGGATTGTCATTCTGAACGGAGTGAAGAATCTAAGCTCCTTCCCACAAGCCAACTTTCTGACCCGCAACCGTGGTTTGGAGAATAATTGCAGACCCTTCGGCAAGCTCAGGGCGACATGCCTTCCGGCTTAGGCGTACAGCTTAACTTAAGACGCGATTGCCCTGAACCCCCTACCTCCCTGCCTTCAACCGGCACCGGCGGCTGATGCGGTACCTGTTCGCCCCAATCCACTCGTAGGCCCGCTCGCCCAAACGGTTGATTCCCGGCAGCCACAGCAGCAATGCCAGCGGCATCAGCGGCGGCAACCGCAGCGTCAGCATCCTGAAGGCATAAAAGCCCCGGTAAAGTCGCCGCTCCTCTCCCAGGTACTCACTCGATCCGGTCAAACCGTTGCCCACTTCCAGGTAAGCCGCTGCGTCCAGGTCTTCCCACGTCAACCCCTCAGGCGGTTCGGCCAGCTCCTGGTAAGCCGTCCACGCCACCACGTGAAAGAAGTCGGCAAAGGCCAGCGCCCTTACTGAAAGAGTGCAAAACCCGCACTCCCCATCATAGTAGAGTGTCCAGCGTTTCCGGCCATCAACGTCTGCCATACATCCATTCTATCTGGCCCGACAGCAGGCTGCACATTAGACTGCTCCACCCCTCATCATCCATCATGCTGGAAATGCTTCTCCCGCCTCCGCGTAATGCCGGGCATCCTCCTCGTCTGCCGCCCTTGCACCAGACCGCACGTCCACCCAGTGCAGCAGCACTCCCCCTGCCACGATCAGGCCCATAATGGAGAGTATGGCCACCCTGGTATCAATCAGGCCCGTTACCACCACGTACAGCAGCGGGCCGAACACCGTGGAGACCCGCCCCATAAACCCGAAAAAGGAAAAGAACTCCCCGCTACGGGTATGGGGCACGATCTGGGCAAACAGGCTGCGGGCCAGGGCCTGGCTGCCGCCCATCACCAGTCCTACGCCCACACCCAGCAGCAGCCACTGGTACGGCGCGTCCAGTCCCAGCCGTTCCCACACCAGGCGCCGCACCATTGCCGGCCACCAGTCTATCGGGCCATCTCCCAGGTTGGAGCGGTGCAGTCGCCCCGTGGCATTTGCACCGTCAAGCCCGCCCCCCAGCA
This sequence comes from Dehalococcoidia bacterium, assembly GCA_034428635.1. Taxonomy (GTDB): domain Bacteria; phylum Chloroflexota; class Dehalococcoidia; order Lucifugimonadales; family UBA3495; genus Bin22. The sequence continues at coordinate 7,425 of DAOUHR010000106.1, read as the reverse complement.
CAGAAACGGAGTATGGGGCGCTATCGGACTCGCTGATTCTCTCCACCAGGGTCTCCATCTGTTCTTCCGACAAGGTGTCACCCGCCTGCAGGGCTGCCTCCGATTCCGGTATTACTCCGGCGACCGTCAGTTCATCCCGCCACGTCCGGTCCAGCGCAGAATCGTCCCTTTCGGGCGCCGAACCCACCACGTAAACGCCCAATTCAGCCTGATATTCCAGCTGGTAGTCAAACTCCTCGTGGCCGTTGGGCTCCAGCGGCGCGATGCCCACCCCGAACAGCACCAGTACCGACCATCCCACCAGCGTGGCCAACAGGGCCCCCTTGGTGGCGATGCGTGACGCCAGCCAGGAAAACCCCACAGCCCCGAAGGCGGCCACAAACTGGATGATCAGGATGGTGGCCATGTTGAACACCAGCGGAATCCCGATGGTGTCTGCCCCGTAGGCGCCGGCCACGTTCAGCACCGTCTGGATGCCGTCGTTGAACAGCAGGTAGGAGACCAGGTAAATCAGGATGGCCCGGAATCCCCGCATCTGGTGGAACGTGTGCGAAAGCTCCGTAAAGGCCAGGCGCAGCGCCCTTGCGGGTCGCAGGCCACGGATCTCGTTGGGGATATGCGGCTCCGGCACCACCTTGAACGTCCACAGCGCCCAGCCGAACCACCAGAAGCCGATGGACACTATCGCCAGCCGCGTCACCAGGTCCGCCCATTCCGTGCCCCGCGTCGCCAGGATCAACGCCAGGTGCACGGCCAGCAGCAGCCCGCCGCCCACGTAACCGTAGGCAAACCCCTGGCTGCTCACTTTATCCAGATGTTCCCGGGGCGAGATGTGAGGCAAGAAGGTGTTGTAGAAGACCAGGCAGCCGGCGAACCCGACGTTAGCCAGCATGAACATGGCCAGGAACCACAGCCAGGGCTGCCCGGTGTACGCGGAAAAGAACATAAGGCAGGTCGCCACCGAGCCCACGATGGTGTAGATCCACAGCAGGGCCTTCTTGATGGCCACTCGGTCCGCGATCACCCCCAGCACCGGACTCGTTATGGCCACCAGTGCGGTGGCCGCGGCAATGCCCAGGCTCCACGTGGAACTGCCCGTGAAGGTGATGCCAAGTAAGGTAACGGACTCGCCCAGCGCGTCCTTGAAGAGGAAGACGAAATATACGGGGAAGATGGCCGCCCCGCCGGCCGTGGCATACCCGGAGTTGGCCCAGTCATACATGCACCAGGCCCGGATAACCCTGCGTTGGGGAGCCGAAAGATCTCTCAGTCTGCCGCCTACCACCAGAAGAACCTGATGGGCAGGTGAGATCCGCGACTGCCTCTCCGGCGAGGGTCCCGCCAGAACACGCGGCGCGGATCATTGGCAATCAGAAACACCACCAGGAGGAGGCCTACGAAGAAAATGATGCCGGCTATCATGGCTACTAACCAGGAAGAGAAAGGTATGTAACAAGTATATACCATCCCCTGAACCCGCCAATACGCATCACGGGGAAATGGCCGGGCAATCGCATCTTAAAGAATTGACACCCTGAACCACCAAGGCTGTCATTCCGAACGAAGTGAAGAATCTAAAAACCTCCCCAGGTGTAGGGGCGCACGGCCGCGCGCCCCTACTTTCGGACCCTCGACCGTGCTTTGGGGAAGGATCTTAGGCCCTTCGGCAGGCTCAGGGCAACATAACCCCCCTTAAGTGGACTGCGGGAATTAAGACGCGATTGCCATGGCATCTGCCCGTTGCCCATTTGCCAATCCGTTCTATACCATTAGGACAGAGAAACCCTGAACTCCTTGAAGAATGCGACATCGCTCCCTTGGCTCACGTTGTGTCCTTGGCTGGAATTACTGAGGGCAATTCCGCCATTTAACAGCCATTCCCACCCGCCGGATAGAAGTTTCCAGGTACATAATGAGGGGAAATGAGCGGATATGCCCGGAAAATATAGTTTTCTCGGCCCGCAGAATTCTCGGCAAGGCAATTTGGCGGAAACCTCGAACCTGAAAGCAGCCAGGTGCGTCCCTTAACGGCGCCGACAGTGTAGGCAGAGTTTTCACAGGCGATTTACCCTCGCCAACCGCCCATCTATCGTCAACCGCTCCAACCCAAATCTGCTAAAATGCCACCACCCAAACTACCCTTGTTCTGACACCGCAAGGAGGCAGACATGACCCAGATTTACGATGCCGAGCGCCGCGATATTTCCATTGCCCTGGGCGGCGACGCCATGATTACCCGCCGGATGCGGGCCTTCCAGGAACCCCGCTTTCTCAAGCTGGTGGAAATCCTGCGGGGCGCCGACGTGTCCCTCGTGAACCTGGAAATGCTGTTCCACGACTTTGAAAGCAGCTGGCAGTGGAGCAGCGCCACCTACACCCGCTCCGACCCCCACAACCTGGACGAACTGAAGTGGATGGGCATCAATGCCGTGACCGCCGCCAACAACCACTCCTTCGACTATTCGGAGGGCGGCTTTCTGACGACCCTGGAACATTGCCGCGAGATTGACCTGCTCTACGCCGGCGGCGGCCGTGACCTGGACGAGGCCCGCGCCCCCGCCTACGTAGACTCGGCCCGTGGTCGTGTGGCCGTGATGGGGGCCACCAGCACCTACAGCGAGCAGTCCCGAGCCGGCGCCGGACGCCCCGACTTCCGCGGCCGCCCCGGGGTTAACGCCCTTCGCCACGACATTACCCACCACGTGCAGCAAGACGTGTTCGACGCCCTGCGCAAGGCCAACCTGGAACTGGGCTACGAAGAGGAACACGCCTTCCACCGCCACTTCGGCTTCCGGGGCAACGAAGACGAATCGGACCACAGCACCGAGATAGACTTCCTGGACAACAAGTTCATCCTGGACGAAGAATACGCAATCCGCACCGCCTTGAACGAGGAGGACCGGCTGGGCATCGGCAACTGGATACGGGGGACCCAGAAGCAGTCGGACTGGCAGGTCTACGGCGTCCACTGCCACGAAAGCGGGCCCGACGGCGACTTCCACGGCCACTCCCGCCTGTCGCCGCCGCATTTCCTGGCGGACTTTGCCCACTGGACCATCGACCAGGGCTGCGCCGCCTTTGTCGGCCACGGCCCCCACTTCTTGCGGGGCATCGAAATCTACAAGAATCGGCCCATCTTCTACAGCCTGGGCAACTTCATATTCCAGAATGAAAGTGTCCTGTGGCTGCCCCACGAGGCCTACCGCCGCTTCGGTCTGGACTTCAACAGCACCCCGGGCGACTACCTGGACACCCGCTCCGGCGGCGGCACCCGCGCCTTCGCCGCCGACCCGGTCTTCTGGCAGAGCGTGGTGGCGGTTTGCAACTACGCCGGCGGCGACCTGCGGGAGATTATCCTCTACCCCATCGACATGGGCTTCGGCCGCCCCATCCCCCAGCGCGGCCGCCCGGTCATCGCCGAAGAACCCATTGCCCGCCAGACACTGACCTGGCTTCAGGAAGTCTCCAAACCCTTCGGCACCGAAATTGCCATTGAGGAGGAAGACGGGGATCTGGTGGGAGTGATACGGGTTTAAAGGGAGCTTGGTCCAGAATAAGAAGCGCCCGGGATAAGAACTCCCGGGCGCTCTTATTTGCTGGGGCTATCTAGCCCGACAGAGATTCCAGGCGAGTTACCCACGAGTCGAATCGGGGACATTCCTGCCGGATAGTAGCAAGGCCGACGGCTTGGGCTATTTGAGGGCCGTCAATTGTCTTAACATAGTCAGGTAGTACTTGCATGATGCGTTTGCTGGGAGCGGTGTTGGGATTGTCGTTAATGTCTTCAGGGGACGAGAATTGGGCGCGAACTCTTGCCAATTCCACCATGACCGAGTCGTCTGCCCCGGGGACGCCAACGAATCCATCGACTTGCGCGAATAACAGCCCTTCAAATTCGTGCTGCTGAACGTAGGAGATTACTTTCCTTTCGTCCCAATTGCGCTGAATCCTTTCTTCGACTTCTTGATTAATGGCTTGCTCCAGTTCCCCAACACTTCTGGTCCCTTTATCCCGGAACCCGTAGAAGTCCACCAGCGAAGTCACGAAGTCGAAACGGTGGTAAAGCGAGGCCATATCCACAGCCAACCGCTCCACTGTTACGTTGCCTCCCTCACCGACATTCCTAGCGGCCCTTCCCAACAAGACCGTGGATGAATAAATTTCTCTGGTTTCCAGGTGTGGGGCAAGGACTTGATTGACAAAAACCCGTTCAGTTAACCCCTCAACAGTAATGGCCAACCGAATCAAGGATGCCCACCCAGCACATTCTTCTGCCACAATTCCCCGGTCGAAAATTCCTCAAGCCAGACACTGAGATATTCCTCGTTCTGGCGTGTGATGTTCGTTCGCCCTTCCTTTAGCTCCGTTACAAAAATTTCTTCCGGCGTAAACTCGTCAACCAGCAGCGGCGACTGGGTGGCGACTATCACCTGCCGCTTCCTTGACATTCGCTTAATCATCGCCCCAATCAGCCCCACGGCTGACGGATGCAGACCCAATTCCGGTTCGTCCAGCAGGATGATGCTGGGGAGCATCTCTTTGGGCAGGTTGAGAAGCGTTACCAGGCAGAAGTAACGCAGGGAGCCATCGGAGGTCAGGTGGGCTCCCATAGTCTTGTTCGAATCCCTTGCCTTCCACCGCAGCATGACCTTGCCGTAGCTTTCTTCCAGGTCAAACCGGTCAAAGGTGGGGAGTATGCGATTGATGAGGATGCAGATGTAGTCGTACCGCTTGCGGTCTTCCCGTTCCAGCCGGTACAGGACGGCGGCCAGGTTGCCACCATCAGGTCGTAGCCGGACGCTGTCCGTCACGTCCCAGCTTTTCTTGATGTTTGAGTTGAAGTTGGTATCGTGGAATTGATGGAAACCCAAACTGCCGAAAAGATTCACCATATCCTGGATCTCATCATGGTACGGGTATCCCGCATTGGTCAAATGCGGAACGTCGCTTTCGGGGCTCAGATTGTCAATCCTCTTTGTAAATGCCCTTTGGGATCCTGCTGGGATAATCCTGATGCTTTCTATATCCACAAGGAACAATCGTTCGAAAGATGGGCTAAGTCTAAACTGGTATTCATAATCTCCAATCTCAGTTTTTACATTAGCACTTCCGTAGATTATGGTCGTCTGAGCACTCCCCCCAAACAACTGGTCATCCGCCCCGCCGAGCCGCGCCACGAACTCCCCCAACCGCCGGTAGCGGAGCATCTGCCGCACCATTTCCAGGAACAGGAAAACGTTGGATTTGCCGGAGCCGTTGGGCCCTATTAGCACCGCGGCGTTGGGCAGGTCGGTAAGCTCCACGTCGGCCAGGGAACGGAAGCCCTGGATTTTGATGGACTCGATCTTGCTTGCCGGTTCCATCTCTCTACCCTGTGCTTCCCACCAGCCCCGCCAAATTCTTCGCAAACTCCTCCACCGTGGCGGCGGCTTTGCGGCGGATTATGGGCTGGCCCAGGGTGCCCAGGGCGCCCATGAAGGCGGTGTCGGTGGCAATGGTGAGTTCGGTGTGGCCGTCCTCGGCGGGGGTTAGCTGCAGAGTCATGGTGGTCTTGACAGAGCCGCCAATGCGCCGGTCGGCGGCTTCCAGCAGGAAATGAGCCTCACCCCTGTCCGCATCCTGGGCCGTGATCCGGACCGACCCGGCCAGGTTGACGCGCATGGGCCCAGCCTGGGCCTGCAGCGTACCCTTGTAACGGTCCTCGCCGTCGGCTTCCAGACAGGACAGACCCGGAACGCAGGGGGCCACCCGGGGCAGGTCCATCACCAGGTTCCAGGTAGTATCCCGGTCGGCGGGCACCACGCAGCGGTTCTCCAGCTTCACGGCGCTACACCATCCCGGCGTTGGCCATGGCCTGCCGGACGGCCCGTCGTGTGAAGACCTCGGCCATTTCCCGCTTGTATTCCGCCGAACCCCGGTGATCGTCCAGCGGGTCAACGGCGTCCTGCACCGTAGCCGCAGCTTCACGGATGGCTTCGTCGGTCAGGGGTAGGCCGCGAAGGGCGTCCTCAGCGCCGGTGGCGCGGATGGGCGTCAGCCCCACCGACCCCAGCACGATGCGTATGTCGCCGCAATTGCCTGCATCATCAGGGGTTACCACCGCAGCCACCGACACCGTGGCGTAGTCGTCGGCGGTGCGGGGCAGGAACTTCAGGTAGGCGGTTCCGGCGCCGTCGGGCGCGGGGGGAACGACCAGACCGGTTACTATCTCCCCGGTACGGACGTCGGTCTCGAAATAGTCCACGAACAGTTCCTCGGCCGGTACAACGCGCTCCCCGCCGCTGGCTGACGACAGCACTACCGATGCCCCCAGGGCTATCAGGGACGGCGGCGGGTCCTGGTTAGGGTCTCCGTGGGCCAATCCGCCGCCCACGGTGGCCATGTTGCGGATTCGGGGCGTGGCCACGTGGCGGTAGGCTCCCGCCACCAGGGGGATGCGTTCTGCCACCAGGGGGTGGTTTTCCACCTGTCGCTGGGTGCAGAGACCTCCGATGCGGATGCTGCCGTCCCCCGTTTCCGCGACAATGTCCATACCGGGGATGCGCCGCAGGCCGATGACGTGGCCGGGCTGGGAGAAGCGCTGCTTCATCTGCAGCACTAGGGCCGTGCCGCCGGATATCAGGCGGGCGTCGTCCCCATAGTCGGCGAGCAGACTGAAGGCGTGGTCCAGGCCGGTTGCCTGGTGAAATTCAAAGTCAATCATCAGTTGCCCGCGCCCCCTTCCTGCGAAGCTGCGGGGCTGATGGCGGCGACCACCGATTCCAGGATTTTGTAGTAGCCGGTGCAGCGGCACAGGTTGCCCATCATCCAGTCCCGCACCTCCTCCTCGGTGGGGCGGGGATTCTCGTCCAGCAGGGCCTTGGCCGCCATTACCTGGCCGGGAGTGCAGATGCCGCACTGGAAACCGCCGTAGTCAATGAACGCCTGCTGTACCGGATGCAGCCGACCGTCCTGGGCCAGCCCCTCGATGGTGGTGATCTCGGAGCCTTCCACTGCGGCGGCCAGGGTAATGCAGGAAGCCACCATCTCCCCGTCCACCAGGACGGTGCAAGCGCCGCAGACGCCTACGCTGCAGCCTTCCTTGGTGCCGGTCAGACCCAGGTCGTAGCGCAGCAGGTCCACCAGCAGGCGGCGGGCCGGGGCCTCCACCTGTCGGTCCTCGCCGTTTACTTTCAGGTTAATGCTTTGGACCATAGATCTCTTTCCTTTGCTTTATTGCCTCGAACGCGCCCCGAGCACCACCGGAGGAGGCACAGGGCAGACTTGCCTCATACTATAACAAGCAACTGTGGCGGGCAAGGTGATAACAAGATTGAAAGTATCAGATTTGGATTGCTAATTTGTTTGGCAAGTTAGTATATTGATACTGCTACAGCCTCAGGACAACCAGTGATTTCTGTGACCGTGAGTCAGCCTGCATTGAAG
>DAOUHR010000105.1:0-11988 GCA_034428635.1 Dehalococcoidia bacterium | reverse complement strand
ATGAAAGAACTGGGAATCAAGCACCGCTATACCCGACCCTACCGTCCCCAGACCAACGGGAAGGTGGAGCGGTTCTGGAGAACTCTGAACGAGGACCTGCTGGAGGGAACTACCTTCGAGACGGTGGAGGAACTGCAGAATGAACTGCAGCAATACCTGATCTACTACAACACCGCTCGTCCCCACCAGTGCCTTAAGGGCAAGACTCCCCTGGAGACCTTGCAACTTTTGTCATCGATCTAGCTAACACATACAATTCTGAACGGAGTCGAAGAATCAAAATTCTAATCCACAAGCCTGCTTTCGGACCCGAAACCGGGCTAAGGGGAAGGACTTTAGGCCCTTCGGCAGGCTCAAGGCGACATGACTTTCGACCTCGGGATATTTGCCGGCTATGGCCTAAATCCAAAATGCGATTGCCCGGACCCGGACGGGTCAGGGAAGGTCGAGTCCGTACCCGCCACTCTCATCGCGAAACATAGTTCAGTAGCCGTAACTGGAAATGCTGGATTCTTCGGAATACCAGAGGTGATATTAGTAGCAATCTATCAAGGTTCAGTCCAGGGACGATATCCTTGTCACCCGGCATCGTGCTGATCTTCTCTAACTTCACCGCCCTCAACACCAGTGTTGTCTTCAATCGCCAGCGATCGATCCACCGCCGCCAGGTAAGGCAAGAGGTCCGCACCGTCGGCGCCGTCCGCCAAAGACTCCTCGGCCTGTTCATCGGACCGGCCTCTCATGGCCCGCAGCACCAGCAGGACGGCCACCAGCGCCGCCAGCAGTCCTGCGATGGGCAGCGCCCAGGCAAGCAGGTTCACCCCCGACTTGGGCGGCGACGCCAGCACATCCTGGCCGTAGCGGTCAGCAAAGTAGTCCAGGACTTCCTGGCGGGTAGCCCCTTCCGACAGCAGTTCCCGCACCCGCTGGCGCATCTGGCGGGCCAGCGGCACCTGTGCCTGGTCTATGGATTCAGCCGGGCATACCGGGCACATCAGCATCTGGTCGATGGCCTGTGCTTCCTCCTCGTCATAACTGCCCACGGGAACCTGGGCGAGGGATACGTTCACCCACAAAGCAGCGCCCAGTACCACTGCCAGCAAGGCGCCCAACCAGGCAAGCCGCAGCCGAAAGACAAAAGCAAAGGGCAGGTGTTGAGCCTGCCCTTGTCTAAGTATTCGTTTTATGCTCACGTTAAACTCGGAGCCGTTCAATCTGTGAAGGTCGCTTTGGCTTGACGCCTGACTAACCACAATGGTCAGTACCGTCCCTAGCAGCCCTCCGGGTTAACCCCCTGAAGGCAGTCCACCACGTAGTTGGCCACCGCTTCTATCTGCTTCGGCGTTAGCAGCTTCGAGAAACTAGGCATAACCGTCAAACCGCCTGTCATGATGTTGGTTACACCGGCAGCGTCCTTGGCAATCATCAACGGGTCGTCCACTGCCGTCAGGTCCGCAGGCACGCTGGGTACGTAACCATACACCGTTTCCATCTTCACCAGCACCGGCCCGTCGCCCTTGCCCAGGGGTCCGTGGCACATGGAGCAGTTGATGTCGTACAGTTCCCCACCGTCATGGTTGGACATCTGCACCTCGTAGTAGGGCACGGCGCTGGCCGGCGCGGTCAGCCGGGGCGGCTCATGCACCTTGAAGGAAGGCTGATAATGCATCTCGTAGAAGATGTCCAGCGGGTAGGAGCCCTGGGAGCAACCCAGGGCCATAATTCCCACCAGCATGGCCAGCACGCCCAGGTAAGTCCTGCTCCGGAACTGCCGTCCCTTCGCCATAAATTGCATCAATTGTCCGGAAAGTTTCTTCATATCTGGCTGCCTTCCACCGGCCGCGGCCGGCCTCGGGCTGTTCCCATTTAGTTCAGTAACCAGGTCTCTTACCTTTGGTGACTGCTGCGTCACTCCCTCTTTACGTCCACTGCGCCGGTCTGTCCAAAAACCCCCTCGACCGTTCCATGCTGGGTCTCTTCGGTGTTCACCAGAACGCCGACGTACCCTTCGGTGATTCGGGTATCGTAGAGCCCGGCCTTCAGCTTGGGCAGGCGGGACTCGAAAATGATGCCCAGCACCGTAAACAGGATGGCGCCCAGCATCGTGCCCTCATAGCACACCACCGCCATGGGCGGTATGGACAGGATCGGCTTGCCGCCGGTTACCAGCGGATAGGCCACCTGGGTCATCGAAGTCAGCAGTATGCCGGAAGTCAGCCCCAGCAACGCCCCGATGAATGGAAAAATATAAAGCTTATGTGGCTCTTCCCGTTCCCCGAAGGCGCCTTCAGGATAGGGAGTATCCGTCAGGAAGTCCACGTCGGTTTCGGGGATACCGGCCCGGCGCAGGCCATCGCCCGCGTCGGCGGCGGAATTGGCGTCGTCGAACAACCCCAATATAGGACGTCTCGCCATAGCTTTTAACCTCTCTGCCTTTCCCTGGATGCCCCACTTTTCACGTGGGGCAGAGCTTAGTCTTCTCTGAAGGCTGCCGGTACCGTCCGGCGACCGATCTGCACCTGGGTCTTCAGCACATCCCCTTCCTTCACGTCATACAGGGGCACCAGCGGGAACACCCTGCTAAACAGCAGCATCAGCATGGTCACCAGCGCGAAGGTGGAACCTATAATGATGTACTCGAATATGCTTGGCCGGTAGTCCGCCCAGACGAAGGTGAACAACTGCTTGTTGATCAGGCCCGGCACAATGATCAGGAAGCGCTCCAGCCACATGCCGATGTTCACCAATATACAGGCGATGGACATGATCCACAGGTTGCGGCGCCACGCTCGGCTCAACCACAGGGCTACCGGCAAGAAATATGTGACCACCACAAACAAGATGAACCAGAAATTGTACGGCCAGTAGGTAAACTGGGTCTGCCTGACCATCAACTCGTCAGCCTCGCGGCCATACATGCCAAACAGGATCTCCATTACCAGGAAGTAGAACCATCCCGTGGCCACCACGATCAGCAGGCGCCCCAGGGCATCGATATGCTCGTGGCGAATGTAGTCCTGCCACCCGTAGCACCAGCGCAGCAGGATCAGCGCAAAGGCCACTGCAGACACGCCCGAGTGGACTGCTCCCACCACGAAGTAAGGAGCGAATACGGTGGAGTGCCACGACTTGACCGCCACCGCCATACCGAAGTCCCAGGACACGATACTGTGCACAGACACGAACACCGGCAGGATCAGCGCCGACAGAAGCACACCAGCCAAAATCTGCAACTTCCATTGCCGGGGGTTGCCCTCCCAGCCCATGGCCAGGACGCCGTACACCCGGTGGGCGATGCCCGTGGTATGGTCGCGCAGCACCGCAAAGTCGGGTACCAACGCGATGACAACGAACAGAGTGCTTGATGTCAAATAAGTCAGAATTGCGCTGGGGTCCCACACCAGCGGCGTCCGGATGTTGGGCCAGATGCCACGGGCAAAGTCATAGGGGAACACCCAGTAAAGAATGCGCCAGGGACGGCCGGTATGCACTATGGGCATGACCATCGCTGTCATCAGGGAGAACAGGGTCAGCACCTCGGCAGCCCGGGTGGCGGGACGCCGCCACTCAGCCTTGGCCAGGCGCAAAATCGCGGACAGCATAACGCCCGCATGGCTGATGCCAATCCAGAACACGAAGTTGGTGATGAAGAAGCCCCACGCCACCGGTCGGTTCAGGCCCGTCACGCCCAGGCCCCGGTTCACCATTATCCCGATGGCAATGGCCGCTATTAGCAGGATCAGTCCCAGGACACTCACCACCGGCCAGAACCACCGGGGAGTGTCCAGGATCGACCGAAGCAAATCCCGGTTTATCTCTCTTGTACTTAGGACTCTGCCTTCCTGCATGGAAGCTCCTGCCTTACCTTCCTTTGCTTGGTACGGGGGCGTTTCTCCGACCCCGCCTGACGGGCAAACCCGTCATTCAATTACGAAATTCAGGTTGCTGCCAACTACTCGGGCTTGGCCAGCACCAGGTACTCACCCTTCACCAAGGTATCCATCTTCTGGTAGAGCGTACCTTCCTTCACTTCCCAGATGGACATCAGGGGGAGCAGCTTGGCGGACAACAGGTACACAAAAGCCGCAATGCCCAGACCGCCGAGGATGATACAGATGTCCCAAATATCAGGCCAAACCGCAGCAGGCACGTGGGACAGGGCGAATTCATAGTGATTTCCCGTATTGAACGCAGCCGCGAACGTCCGCATGTTGAACAGGAACGCCCCTACAAGCGCCGAAAGCCCTGCCAGCGGCGGACCCCAGTCGCTCCGGCGCAACGGGTTCCAGATTAGCAGCAGGAACGGCACCAGGAAGCTGAACAGCATGTTCCCCAGAAAAACTACCAGGTAGGGCTGGGTAAACAGGTATTTCAGAATGTTCTGTTCCACTTCCAGTCGCCCGTACCAGTAGGTGATGAAAAAGGCGAACAGGTGATAGGTCCACAATAGGGTCAGGCCCAGCAGAATCTTGCTGGCGGACCAGAAAAGTGACTTGCCAACATACCCTTCGTAGCCGCCCCACCGCCGCATGATGAACAGGACGATCAAGATCATGCTGAGCGCGGACTGGAAGCTCATCACCGTGTACATGGGCGGCAGTACCGAGTCCTTCCAGAAAGGCACCATGCTCATCGCAAACTCGGTGATGAATATGAACTGCACAAAGATCACAAACATGAAGTAGAAGGCGCCCAGCAGGGCCAGTCCGGCCTTCTGGTGATTCCACTGCCGCTTTGTCCCGTACCACCACCCGGACAGGCCGTTATACAGGCCTCGGCGAAAACCCGTCGCAGTAGCCCGCGCCTGGGCCATGTCCGGCACTGCTGACAGCCACAGAATGGCCAGGCTGCACAGGGCCAGTCCCACGAAGCACAGAATGTCCCAGGTGTAGGGCGCGCCGATGGGCACCTCAAACCAAAGAGTACGCCGAACCTCCAGGTCCGTCCCCTGAGCATCCGGGTTATAGATAGGCGGCATTGCCAGCAACAGGGGTATGAACAAAACTATGTTGACCACGCCCATAATGGCGAACAGTTCCGACACTCGGGACAGGGGTCGTCGCCAGTGGCTCTTGGTGAAACGGAACGCGCACGCCACCAGCGGCGCCGCCCCGGTTATCATGAAACCGAAGGAAAAGATGCCTGCGTAATAGCCCCAGGGACCAGGGCTGCCGAAACCGTCGGAAGTGGCCCGGATGAAAAAGCCGACCACCCCCAGGACCGCCAGGACAAAGGCGATACCCAGGGCCAGCTTATACCCGGAAGGCATCGAAAAGGTCTTGCCCGATACGTCGGCCGTTATCGCCTCTTTCCTGGGAAAGACCCACATGCCTGCGTGGTGGCCGTGCCCCCCTGTTTGGTGTTCAACGCTACTAGCCATGATTCCCGCCAGTACTGCCCTGGTTGGGATCAACCTTCTTCAGGTAAATCACGTTGGGTTTCGTGTTCATTTCTTCCAGGACCCGGTAGCCGCGCGTCTTGCGTTCCTTCTCGTGGTGGATGTTGTACCGGTTAACGTCCTCAAAGTAGGGCTGCACCGGACTGTGTACGTCGTTCTGGTCGCCGAAAGTCAGGGCGTTGGTGGGGCAAGCCTGCACACAGGCGGGCATGTGGTTGCCCGACTTCAGCGTGGCGTCGTTAAGTTCGCCGCCTTCCCGGCGCTCCACCTGGAGCTGGCCCCGGCGAATGCGTTGAATACAGAAAGTGCACTTTTCGGTAATACCACGGGTCCGGACCGTAACGTCGGGGTTAAGCTGGTTCTGCATCCGTTCCGGCCAGTTGGGGTGCCAGTAGTTGAAGAACCGCACCTGGTAGGGGCAGTTGTTAATGCAGTACCTGGTACCCACGCACCGGTTGTAAATCTGGACGTTCAGGCCCTCGTCGTTGTGGTAGGTGGCGAACACCGGGCAGACGGGCTCACAGGGAGCGTCCTGGCAGTGCTGGCACATCACCGGAATGAAGCGGGCCTTGATGTTGGGGTAGTCCCCTTCCCAGTAACGTTCTACCCGGATCCACTCGTAGGCCCGGTTCTGGAGAAAGGCATTCTTGTCGTTGATGGGGATATTATTCTCCACCTGGCAGGCAACCACGCAGGCCTGGCAGCCATTACAGCGGTCCAGGTCCACCACCATTCCCCATTTATGATCGATTCGGCTTGTAACCATTCTTCATTCCGTTGGGGGCCCGGATGGACCCTGTACGTTTCCCAGTTACGAGTCTCACAAGAGACTGCTGCTAATGATTCGTTACCCTGATAACCGCTTCACCGGCGGTGTGGCCTATCTCTCTTGCCGGGAAGATACCTTCAAACTTGGCCACCTTCAGGCTGGCCCCGGTGGCCCTGACACTGGCACGGTGCCCGGCCCAGGCCAGCGACCCGTTCTCAGTCATATGGCTGGGCGACAGTATGTCCAGGACGTTGGAGCTTTCCCGGGGATCGCCACCGGTGGCGTAATCCGAGCCTGACGTTCGTCCCTGTCCCAGGGGCACCGCCACCACGTTGGGAGGCAGGGCCGGATTGGGGTACAGCACCCCGGTAACGCTGCCAGTGTCCGTCGCCACGCTGACAACGTCGCCCTCGCGCAGGCCCATTCCTTCGGCGGTTTGGGAATTCAGCTCCACCCATGTCTGCCAGGTTACCGTGGTAACCGGATCCGGTATGCCCTGCATCCAGGGGATATGGGCGTGGCGTCCGTCTAGCAGCGTATTGTGGGCGAAGGGCAGCAGGTAAAAGTCGCCGCTACCCGCATAGCTCGGTTCCCTGCCCTGCGCTGCAATGTTATTCAGTAGTCCGCTGGGAGCGGAGGGAGTCGGGCCAGTAGCCCCCTCGTCCCACCATCCGCCCTGGCGGAGCATGAGATTCCAAAGTTCATCTGCCGAGGCAGCCTGGCTGGAAGTACCGCGTCCGGCGGCAAACAGGCCCTCTGTGCGGGCCTTCAACGCTTCTTCAACGTTTGCCCAGGGCAGTTCGCTTTCCTGTCCTATCTCCTGAGCCATGCTCAGCAGAATGTCGCCGAAACTGCGGGGATCCAGATCGCTGAGGGGATTGACCACCGGTTGCTGCATACCGATTACTTGATAACCCGGCCCCGGTTCCGGAATGTCATCGCCCCAATCTTCCAGGAAAACGCGGTCCGGAAGAATCAGGTCGGCCATGACCGTGGTCTCGTCCAGGAAAGAAGAGAAGCTGACAAAAAACAGGTCATCCCGATTGAGCGCGCCCTGGAATCCCAGGGAGTCCGGCAGTCCGTGCACCGGGTTGGCGTCATGCACCATCACCAGTCGCGTCTCGCCGCTGCGAATATTATTGACAACTGTAGACCAGTCCGCCGTGCTGCCCACCCTGGCGGCGTCGGGAAGCATAGCCATGGGACTGGCCGGGTTGAATCGAACTCCGCCGCCGCTGCCCGCGCTGCCCACCAGGTAGTTCAGGGCGTAGATGGCCATCAGGTTGAACTGGCCGTTGGTGTGGGCGCCGGCGCTGTCACCGCCCAGAGCGATGCTTGGGCCGTGGTTGGAGAAGTTGTTAGCCAGGTCGCGAATCTTCTCTGCGGTCGACTTGCCTTCGTGCAGTTGTTCGGGGATTCCCAGCAGGCTGGCAACATTTTCCGGCGCGAAGGCTGCCAGAGCCACGGCTCCCTGCCCGTTGGTCAGGGCATCCACGTCCACGCCCTCGGCCTGCATTCCTTCGCTGATGATCACGTAGGCCAGGCTCAGGGCCAGGTAGCCCTCCATGCCCGGACGGATGGGCAGCCACTCGTCGGCGTTGGCCGCCGTCATGGAAAAGCGGGGGTCAACATGCACCAGGTAACCCCGGCTTCCCTGGGTCTGGCGCCGGTTGCCCTGGCGGAATTCGCCGTAGGCCGTGGCCAGGCGGGTCGAACCCTTCCAGGTAGAAAGAAAGTCGGCGCCAAAGGAAATTACATAGTTGGCGTTGCCAATATCAAAGTCGGGCAGGCGGTCCTGGTCGAACACGCCCTTGATTGCGGCGCGGTATGTGGTATCGTCCAGCGTCTCAAATCCCATCTGGCGTCCGCCCAGGGATGTAGCGAACCGGTCAGCGATCATGCCCAGGGTGCCGCGCAGGGGTTCGGTAATCAGGATCATGCCCTGGCCGCGGGCCCGCAACTCGCGACGGAGAATGTCCAAAGCCTCCGGCTCCCACTGTATGGAGCGGTATTGACCGGAACCGCGGGGACCGGTGCGCAGCATGGGGCCGGCCAGGCGGTCGGGATGGTACATGGCCTGGAGACCTACCTCGGACCGGACGCTCTGCTTGCCCTGGTTCACCGGGTACTTGGGGTTGCCCTGAATCTTCTTGGCACGGCCCTCCATCACCCGGACAATTACGCCGTCGCCGTCGGTGGCCTGGCGGCCCAGCGTGGCGTACCAGTTGTCCCTTCCCTTCACCAGGTCTTCCGGCAGGGAGCGGGGGCTCTGGAGGCTCAGTTCCTCGTCCTGGATAACGTCACAAGCTACCGCTCCGATAGCGGAGAGACCGGCCCAGGCCAGGAAATTGCGCCGTGTCAGTTTCATACGTTGATGCCTTCGATCAGATTGGCTTGTACCCGTTATGGTCCGCGCCGTTTACCCGTGACAGCCTTTTACTTATGACAAATGGTACAGTCGGTGCCCACGTTCAGTTCCCGGTGGCAGTCCACGCAGGTGCCCATCTTCAGGGACTGGCCCGGGGTCGGCTGGACTTCCTCCATATTCGCCACGTCGCCGTGACAGACGGAACAGGCCTGCTGGTTGGTCAACGGCAACTGCCGGGGCTGACCGTCGCCGATGGGCATGGCCACCGTGCGGGGCTGGCCCTCGGTCAGGAACCGGATATGGGCCTCGTGGACAAATCTGACATGGTCGGGTACCCGATGCACCCTTTCCCAGTTAATGGGGTCGTTGTCATTGAACTTGTCCACCACTAATTGCATCTGGTCCTGCTCGGCCCTGGTGTCGGCCATCAGGTTTTCGGGGTTGATCTGTTGGTGGCAGAAGACGCACTGCTCCACCGCCGGTACCGTGGCGGCAGCGCCCTCGGTGACGTTGCGGTGGCAGAACTCGCAGGAAATGCCCACGCCGCCCTCTTCAACGGTGCCGGCGTGGATGGTGTGCGGGAATTCTATAGGCTGCGCTGGGGCGTTGCCCAAGCCGAAAGGCGGGTTGGAAAACCAGGAAATAAAGAGGATTGCTACCAGGAACCCAACGATGCCGGTGACGACCAATCCAACAACGGCCAGTGGGATGATATTTGCGCTTGGCCTCATCGGCGCCAAAACCTGCCTATCTCTTAGTTTCCGCCCGGATCGCAGACCCGGCGAGTTCCTGTTTGTGCCGAATGACCGGCTGTATTCCCAAAACTGGGAAGAGCCGCCAGGAACGGCGCTTTTCCCGCTAGATTAGGAAATTATCGAAAATGTTCCCCAACGTATCGAATCCTAGGTTTATCGCCGAAATCCACAGAATCCACGCCACCACCCACACGGCCACCGCAAAAATTGTCAGGGGCCACACCAGGCGCCGGAAGCCCTGGGGCAGATGCCCGGTCTGAACTGCGGAAGGAATAAAGGCTTGGGCAATCATCAGGGTGAAAGCGGTGATGATTACCAGGGGGAAGGCAATCCAGTACATGGTGAGCCAATTGGAGATATTGACCCAGTCTACATTGGTCAGCGCGTTCGGATCGCCCATCAGTCCTGCCTTGGAAAAGTACCCTCGATAGATTCCGGGGGTATCCAGATACCCCGGTCGGCAAACCTAGTGAAAATTATCACAGTCTTTATGGAGTGTCAAGGGTATATGACTGAGGAATTGGGTGAGCAAAGGGCAGTGTTGCGCCCGCCGGATTCCTTCAGTAGTGCCTCCTGGCCGCCGAAGATGAACTGTCCCAACATAGCGCTCAAGTCAATGCCGGTAGACCTTTCATTGCCTCCGCCGCAGGGGTTGCCTTTGGCGGTAGGTAGCCACGCGCCACAACCACTCTGCTGGGCCAAACTGGAACCGGCTTAGCCACGCCTGCGACCACCAAAGCTGGAGTGCCCAGACTCCGAGCACGAAGACCAACAGGCCACTGCGGTAAATGGTGAAGTCGCCCAGCGCCACCGTCAACAGCGCCATTCCCAGCACCGTCTGGGAAAGGTAATTGGTCAGAGCCATGCGCCCCGCCGCAGCCAGGCGAGTCTTCAACCAGTTATTTTGTCGCTTGTTCCAAAGGACAATCAGGCTCATGTAACCCAGGGTGGCAGGGATTGTGCCCAGCTGATTGGGAATATGGCCAATGAAGGCAACCTCCCTGGAAAAGTCATTCCACGCAACATAGACTACTCCGACTACAGCCAGCGGAAGTCCGATACCCAATCCTAACGCAGCTACTGCCCGGTAGGTACTAGTTGAACGCTCTCCTTGCATAAAGCCCAGGCGATAAAGGCCGGCCCCCAGCAATATCATGCCTAGTCCGCTGGCGAAGTAGGAGAACAACATCGACAGGGCAACGGGGTCTCTTATTTCCGCGCCGGGGTTCGTCCAGATCCCCGCCAGGTCGGAGTTGTAACTGTCGGCCACGAATTGGGCCAGAATATGAACCGGTACCGGCAAAAAGTAGACTACTACTCCGATCACTACGAGCGCTCCGGGCGGAAGGCGGCGCAGGGAAAGCAGGATCACGGACGCTATGGCATACAACGTCAGCACGTCCCCGTCCCACAGTTGATAGTGCAGTATGCCGATGCCCAGCAAGAGCGTGTTGCGCCACAAGTTCAACCGGATTGGGTGCCGCTCCCGCTTCGAAGCCCGGTCAATAAACAGCATTACCCCCGCACCGAACAAGAGCGAGAACAGTCCCATGAACTTTTGCTCGATGAATATCTCGCCGAACACCCCGACTGCCCAGTCTAACCAGGTCTCAGACCCGCCGGCGCTGAGGTTCCAGTATGGAACCTGTCCATACTTGAACGACACCACGTTCATTAGCAGGATGCCCAGCACCGCCACGCCCCTGATCAGGTCCAGACTGGTGATACGTGATGATTCCTGGACGGGCCCGCCGGAAACTGCCTGCGGTACATCTGAAAATGGCAAATTCAGCCTCACGCCATGTATCAATATAGGGAAACTATCGCCCCCCAGAATCAAGATAATCCGGCACAACAATGCCTGGGGCGGGCCGGTCCACGGTGGATGCTCGCCGTTAGCGGAAGTCGTGCGGCCAGTGGCCGGAGCAACTTGCAGATTTTTTCTGGGGTTTCCTTTGGGAAATCTTTATGCCCAATTCCCTGGCACCCTTGCGGCCAGTGAGTTTGCCCACCCTCACGCCGGCATATATAATTGCGTCACCGTACATCCCACCCCTAACTACCCGTGCATATACGTTTGGCGCCATACCAGCCCGGTTCATCCGCCGGAGGATACCATGACACAGCTTACCAACCAGACCGACGGCCAGGCTGACGGCCCTTTTGAGGACATCGCGGCCGGTATTTCACGCCCCTTGCCCCAGGGCATCACCCCCGAGGATCTGGTTGACTACTACCGCCGGATGATTACCATTCGCACCATTGACGAGCGCATCTGGATGATGAACCGTCAGGGCAAGGTGCCCATTGCCGCCTCCGGCCAGGGCCACGAGGCCGCCCAACTGGGTGTCCTGCTGGCAGCCGAAAAGGACGGCAACTGCTTCCACTTTCCCTATTACCGCGACCTGTCTCT
This sequence comes from Dehalococcoidia bacterium, assembly GCA_034428635.1. Classification (GTDB taxonomy): domain Bacteria; phylum Chloroflexota; class Dehalococcoidia; order Lucifugimonadales; family UBA3495; genus Bin22. Next base: position 285 of record DAOUHR010000105.1, on the reverse strand, counting down.
AAAGATGGGCTCCGGTCTTACTCCCACCCAGGTAATGCTGTCTTTTATGGGCAAGGAGGGCGACCCTTATAGCAACGCCCGCCAGTTCCCCCTTCAGGGCGCAGACCTGGAGCACAATATCATCCAACTCTCCAACGTCGTTGCTGCCGGCCTCACCCAATCCGTGGGGTATGCCCTGGCCTGCAAGATGCAGGGTGACGGACGGGTTACGTTCGTGTATTTCGGCGACGGCGCCTCCAGCCAGGGCGAGACCCACGAAGCCATGAACTTCGCCGGCGTCCACAA
>DAOUHR010000104.1:0-21419 GCA_034428635.1 Dehalococcoidia bacterium | reverse complement strand
CCTTGATCACGCTGTCCAACTCCTCGTTGACCAGCTTCACTAGGTCCCGAATGTTGCTTTCGGTGAGGATGTTCTTCCGGATCGAGTCAATGATGATCTGCTCGAACCGCTTGGCGTTGAGACGGGGAGTGTCGCAGGCGCCCTGCCCCTGCTTCAGCAGCGAGTGGCACACGTAGTAGGTGAACTGGCCGCTCTTGGCCTCGTGGGCGGTCAGGGCCTTGCCACAGGTCTCGCACCTGACGATTCCGCTGAGCAGGTAGGGACTGGCGGCGCGGCGGGGGTGAATCTTGGCGGGAGCCTTGGACTCCAGGATGGCGGACACCCGCTCGTAGTCGCTTCGTGAGACGATGGCCGGGAAAGCGTCCTCCACCCGAACGGGCGGCACGTTGTCCTTGGCCCTGGTTCCCCAGACCAAAGTTCCGGTATAGCTTTCGTTGGTGAGAATCCGGTGAATGGTGGTCTTGGTCCAGCGGCTACCCTGGGGACTGGCGATTCCCTCCTTGTTCAGGGTCTTGGTGATGTCCAGGGTACTGGTCCCGAGCAGGGCCATCTGGAAGATGCGGCGCACCACGCCGTCGCCGGGCGGGTCCAGCTCCAGCTTGGGGCGCTTCTTGGCCCCGTCCTGGACCTGCACCTTCCGGTAGCCGTAGGGAGAGTAGGTGCCAATCCAGAAACCGCGGGAGGCCGCCTCCCGCATTCCCCGCAAAACTTCCTGGGCCAAATTTTCCGAGTAGAACTCGTCCACGCTCTCGATGATGGCCTCCATCAACTTGCCGGTGGGGGAGTCGTCGGCGTGCTCGGTGATGGAGGTTACCCTGATGCCCCGCTTGCGGAGCATGGACTTGAAGGCCACGGCGTGCTCCCGCTTGCGGGTGAAGCGGGAGAATTTCCAGACCAGAATTTCCTGGAAAGGAGAGTCTGACAGACTGGCCTCGTCCAGCATCCGGCGGAACTGGGGCCGGTCGGCGATGCGCCCGCTCTCGGCCTCGTCGATGTACTCTCGGGCCACGACATACCCGTTTTTTTCGGCGTAGTCCCGCAGCGCCCGTAGCTGGGCGGCCACGGACAGGTCCACGTCCTGGCGGTCGCTGGATACCCGGGCATACAGGGCCGCCGGAGTCAGGTCATATCGTTCATTCATTAGATCCTCCTTCGGTCTCCTCCTGGGCTGCCTGGCGGGAGCGAAGCCGTTCCAACCGTTCCTGCCGGCGCAGTTCTCTATCTTCCATGTACAGGCGGAGAGCTTCCCGCACCAACTCGCTCATGTCCCGGCCCTCCTCCTCCTTCACCCGCTGCACCTGCTCGAACATCTCGGGCGGCAGCGAGAAGGTGATGGTCCTGGAAATCCTGCGCGGGGGCATCGTCTCTCTTTTTCCTCGCGGTCGTATTAGTTTGTCTTACTAACCATCATCGGACATCCGGCCTGTCCTGTCAATGAGCCGCCGACATCAGACGGGTAGGAGCATGGGGTTTCTGATAATGCCGGTTGACCCCGCTGAGTTGCGGGGCCAACACCGCTCGGTCGGGGAAGGGCACCGCGACGACGGACACCTTGGCGATGCGTCCTTTCCAAAGCACGGGCTTGGTGGCCACGGCGAAACCGTCGTCTTCACCGTACTCCGCTCCCCCGCTCCGGGCGGCCAACTCCGCCAGGGAATCGGAAGGCACGGCCTTGCCGCGTCGGGGAATGCCCCCTTCCCAGCCACAGAGCAGAGGGGAACCGGGCGGACCGAAGCCCGGAGTCCGTTTCACCACCGTCGCCTTGAGTGATTCAAAGTTGACCTGGGCCGGCCAGCCTGACGGGTCTCCCTTGTCTTTGCGCTCGTACAGCAGGACCGCCAAGGGCTGCTGGCGCATCACCTCGGCCATCCGCATCGCCACCGAGGAGTAGGAGCACTGGAACACGCCCTGGAGGGCCACCACGTCCAGGCCGCTGGCGAGGGCGTAGGCGGTGAAGGTCTCCGGCGGCATCAACACGGCCGCCGCAAAACGGTCGGCTTCCCGGCACACGCTCCGCTCCGGCGGGTCGTCGGAGTGCAGGGCGCACAGGGTCTCGTGAATAATCTCATAGGCCTCGTGGAGCACGGTATGGGCCTTGGCCCCGTGCCACAGGTCCTCCCGGTAGTAGATGTCGTACTCGCCCCTGGGGGCGCCGAAGTGGACCCCTTTCAGCCCGTCCAACTGCCTGGCCGACACGGTGCCGAATCCGGCGTTACGGAGCAACGCAGTCAGACCCGCCACCGTGGGGCGGCCAGAGAGTCCAAAGTAGTCTGCAAAGGCGGCGGCCAACCCTTCGGGATCCAGGGTGTCCCGGAGTAACTCGTTTTCCAGCAGGTCGCGGCAAAAATCGTCCAGGGTCACAGTCATCACTCCAACAGGGTCTTGTTGGTGAAGCGCTCGTACATCTCCACGATGAAACGCTTGGCGTTCAGGGACAGGGGACCGTCGGGCCGGGTACCCACCCGGAAGGCGGGGTCGGACAGGACGTACTGGTAGGCCCGTTCCACTTCCAGGGCCTCGTCGGAGTGGATACCCGACTGGCCCAGGTGCCCGGCCTGCCGGATCAGATCCTCGGCGTCCACGTTGTAGGCCATGGCCAGCTTGCGCAGCAGGTTGGCCCCAGGCGGACGCTCTCCCCGCTCGATCTTGGACAGGTAGGAGCTGGACACCCCGGTTAGCCGGTTCACGTCCCGGAGGCTCAGGCCGCCCCTCAGACGCCGCAGCAAGGCCCCCAGTTCCTCGCCCCGTTCCTGTTGTTCGTCAAAGTCGTCCATGATGCACCCCCATCCCCTCGAAAGTAGTTCCGCCAGCCCGCTCCTCTCCTAGTAACACTCTTGCTCCATTATAGCTTATTTATTGCTACATTATGGCTACAAATGAGCAAGCACTTTAGTTTCTGTTTGCGTTATTGACCTCTTCTCCATTGATAGACTCGATAACCGATTGCTACACTTCCTTCGTCAGAACGCCTGTTTTACCGGCAGAGTATACAACCAGGCGCGGCGGAGCGCCACCGGCGGCAAACGCCGGATTTCAGGAAGGTCAGCTTTTTGAGCGAGAAGCAACGGCTCACCCCGGAACAGAACGAGATCAGGCTGCGTGGCCTGCGCATCCTGGCCCGCATGATCGCCCGCGCCCACCTGGACGCCGTGGCGGAGGCTGCGGTGGTGGCCCACGGTGATGATGCGGACGGCCCTGGTGTTTCATGCCAGGGGAACGGCCCACACAAGGACTGCAAGCATGTCGGGTAAGAAGGCCCTGGTGAGGGCGCGGTTGAACGCCGTGGCGTTCTGGGACCTGCTCCACCGCCTGAACATGACCAAGAACGAACTGGCCGACCTGACCGGCCTGGCCACCGGCTACCTGTCCCAGCTTCTCAACGGGAAGCGCTATCCCTCCGCTGCCACACGGCGGCGCTTGCAGGACGCGCTGGGCGTCGGTTTCGACGACCTGTTCATCTTGGAGGAATGCGATGGGGAATAGAAGACCAGTGCCGCCCCATCTGTTCTTCGGCGCGTCGCTGCTACCCGAGGACTTCCCGGCGCGGCTGGACCGGCTCAAGGCGGCCAGCGGACTCTCGTGGGACGGCATGGCGGCCTGTCTCGGGGTGGACCCCAGGCAGTTGCAACGCTGGCGGCACGATACCGCGCCCTGCGGGGATGCCCTGTTTGGCATATTCCGCTTGGGGGCCCGGGTCCCCGGCGGCTTGTACCTGCTGCTGCCCGACGATCTCTCCCCGCCTGGGAAGAGCGGCGGGGTCCAGGGAAGGCTTTCCGACCTCTAACGAAACTACAAAGGAGGAACTGATATGACGGAATCGAAGGGACGGAACAACGGCGTGGACCTGCCCAAGGACTTTTCGGAGCGGTTGGAGAGTTTCCGGGAGGAATCCGGCCTGTCATGGGGTGAGTTGGCGGCGTGCCTTGGGGTGGAGACCGACCGGGTGAAGAGCTTGCGGAGGGGCGCCCTGCCCGGGGACTTGATGATGCCGAACCTCATGCAGCTTGCCCAGCGGGTGCCCGGCGGAATGGAGACCCTGTTTCCCAACGTGGTGAACACTCTCGGAACCGGGGAGTAGGCCATTGGGTCGCCAGCGGCGAATACACCGGCCGGTGTACTACGAATTCCCCAAGGACTTCCCCGACAGGCTGGAGCGGTTCAAGGAGGAGACCGGGCTGACCTGGAATGCCCTGGCCCGACGCCTCGGCGTGAACTCCTACCGGTTGAGAGAGTGGAGGAAGGGGACCGTCCCCTACTCCACCAACCTTTTCATCCTCCTGACCCTGGCCGACAAGCTGGGGTTCAAGGGGATCTTCATTCGCCCCAACGATGATATGCCGGAATAAGGCTCTTTAGGCGCTGCAATGGGTCACAGGCTTGCTTGGAATTTTGAATTCGGTTCTCACCCCTTCGGCGTAGCCATCCACCAGCTTGTTGTCGTCTCCAAAGACCAGGTGAAGAATGTTAGAGATCCTGAGCTTCAGATCGTCACAGGAAAGATCCCAGGGGCATTGGCTGATAGTCCTGCACATGAACTGGACCGTCTGATCGTGGGTAAGCGGAAGTTTCATCAAGGTTGGCTTAGTCCTGTTCACCACATAGAGGACGGTATAGATGGAGAATATGTGGAGATACGACAACTCGTTGAAATGAACCCAGTCGCACTCCCGATGGAGAGTACTCTTGCCATTGGCCGGGATGGAATCATCAGGGAAAATAGCGGCGGGATTGTGCTCGATGTGGGCTCCTTCCTTATCTGACAGTTCGCGGAGAACCTCGGACGCGCTGAATTGCCGTCCGTTAATCTCCAGGATTTTGGCGTTCATCCATCTGCTGAACTTAAGTGGTTTGGCCCCGTAGTCAAAGGGGCAGCACATGCGGAATGCATCCTCTCCCACATGGGCTATGCCGTACAAGGGGTGTATCGTAGTAATGTGGTCGAATGCCGGTACCGTGACCTAGACGTCTTGGGCGGCACCGTACTTGGACTTCAGCGTGACCGGTTGGGCATCGTAGTGGCGCCGGAAGATCACGGGACGTGAATTTGAGGGTAGTACAAGGGGGTGCATATTGGGGGTTAGTATGCAGCGGCGGACCATCGCGCCGTTGCTATCTAGCAACACCTTCCTTATGGAAACCGAGATTCTTCTGGCGGCCGCAACTACCATTGGCAACGGCGTGGGCGCTGCATCTCTCCGCCCGGGCCCACTCAATGAGTCCAATTCACGGGCTATTTCCGACACACATTCAAGGAAGGCATATTAATCCCGATGAAGTGCTTGAGGGCGGACTTCCCAGCCCGGCCCAATTGCCGCATGTCCAGCCACCGATAGAGATCTTCCTTTCTTTACTTCCGACATCCAATGCTCCCTTGTCCTCTTCATTCTACACGTCGGCAACCACACGAAATCGAAGTTAGGTTCCTCTATCCGGTGAAGAAGGGTTGCTTCAGGAGCCGAAACAGGATCTAGAGGGTCGAAACCAGAATCTACGGTTGCCTTGGGAAGGGAGGGGGAGGAGAATTCTTCCAATCGTGGCCGTCAACTGCTTTTCTGGTTTCGGCCACATTAGGAAAGAATTTCATGAATCCGTCACCAATTTGCCCATCTTTCCGGACGACAAGGACGGTAAGCGGTGGCACCCCTACCCCGATGCAGTATCCCGTCAACAGGGCAAGGTAGGGATGCAGGTATTGACCGGGAAACTGGTTGGTCTTAATGCCCAACTGCTCTAGAAGTTCACCGTAGGCAATGGTTTGTCCGCGCTTCGCCAATCCAATGAGAATATCTAGGGAGTTCGCGGTGATTTCCCGGGCTTCAATCATTTGCATTTGGTCCTCCCTTTCTTGGCGGAAAAATGCAAGGGCCGCGTTGAATGTGACCAGTGCTACTGCACAGGATATAAAGTTAATAGGGCCGCCAAACCAACTCCACACCCCTTCTAAAGATTCCGAGTAGGCACTTACAGATGTGCCAGCCAATCCCAACATTATGGGGACCAATATCGTCGCTAATCCGCGCAGTAACATCCCACTGACACGCGGCATGAGCTCACTAGATATAAGCCAACCGGCGTATGTAAGTAAAAGGAATGCTGCAAATTTATTCAGGTCGACGGTCAAGGTGAAAAAGAGCGCTATCATCGCAATGCAAGCAATAGGCGCCAAAAAGATCAAGGAAAGCGCGAGGCCCACATTGGGGTGGAACAATAGATTGAGCGATTTACTTACCATTCAGACTCCCTCCTCGGCCCGTGGCCCCGATCAAATTCAGTAGGAGACTCAGGCCATCTGCGTTGGACGATTCGGAAATATCACTTGGAGCCTCGGAGGTCCGAAAACGCGACAGGTCGCGTGCTACTCACTCATCTTGCTTCCGGCGTCATTCCCTTCTGTTGGCGAGAAAAGCTTCCCGCTCGTTGCCACAGATTTGCCATGCCTCGGAACATGAGCGTAGAAGATGTATGAAAACACGCTGCTCGTATGGTCTCTACCTTGGCGGCTGGTCAAGCCGCCTTGGCCGGTAAAAGGGTGGCTCTGCAACCGCCCTGTATACCTCGATCAACTCGTCCTCAAACTCGAACCTCTCGGTCAGAGCGTCAATAGCGACCTGGACGATCAGGGCAGCACAGGATTGGACTGCGAAGGGAGGAGCGTTGTTGACCGGCGCTGAACATCCCAAATTCTGTTCGGCGAATTCATCAGTTCCATCCCCTGGGGGTATTGGGGGATACCGGCTCAAGTCTACCCTTTGAAGAATTGGGGTGTCGGTGGGTCGTGCCTGGCGTTGAACCCGTGCGACTCCGCCCCCCCGATAGAGTGCTCCGGAAACCACAGGCATTCCGCTGTCCTGGGCCACCATCGCCAAGGAATAGGTCAAGGCTTCGCTTCCGGTCGTGTCGACAGCGATATCGACTCCGGTGGCCAGTTCGTGAATCCGGCTTGGAGTACGTGGCGATTCCTGGAACATGGTCACCTCTGTCCAGGGAGCGTGGTTAGCAATAATCTCTCGAACCGCCTTGACTTTGGGCGCACCGACTTTATCGTGACCGGCGACGTGCCTCACCACGTTTCCTGGCAACAGCACATCACCGTCTACGATTCTCAGGGAGCCAATTCCGCTTTGCGCCAGCGTCGTGGCAGTGTATCCGCCCAGAGCTCCAGCCCCGAATATGACAGCACTACGGCCACGTAGGGCCGGGGCGTCGGGTCCGGCTCGCATTAGGAGACTTTCCTCATCGGTAGGTCCTGGTTGCAACGCGATTGCCTCCACTTCTTTATTCATTTCTCTGCACGCCATCACGAGAAGGTTTGTGCGGTCTTGACGTTTCCAGCAGAACACAATGAGGTCTACGCCTCCACTGTCTACCAGAGCCTCCGGCCTTTTCCGCTCAGCCAAGGCCCTTTGCAACCCTTTTCGTGGGGACCTCGGAAGGCAAAAAGAAACTTCTGACAGGTTGCGAGGCGGGGGTGTAGTCAACACCCCCGCATGAAACCACAGTCCCCGCAGCTGGTCGGCTGACCGCTTCCGCCCGGACAGGATGTCAATCCGAAATGGGTTGCGGTGTACTAGGCCAGCAAATTCACCCCAACTGCTCTCGTGTACTCCAATCCCTACGTGGTCGATGGTCGCCACAAGCCCGGCTTTACGCTGGAAATTCAGATATGCGTCATGTTCAAGGTTGTCGTCCTGCCAACCACCTCTGGCGTCTTCGCACCACTCCTCAATCCTGGAGAACAGACCTTCTACGGAGGTCCACTGACGGCTGAAGTCGCCATCCTGCCACATGCAGACCAGCCCGTTAATAGTAGAGTGGCTGGTGCTGAGACCCTGAACGAAAACCGCCGGAGGTTGGAAGGGCCAGCCCGGCACGATTACCACATCCATCGTGGTTGTGGGGGTCAGGCCGGCAAAAGCCGGGTGAATCGGCCCTGTCCACCGCGTGCGATCAAATTCAGGAACCGGGTGAAACCCAGCATCGGCAAGGTCATCGAGGAACGTCTCGAGGGACTCAACGTGGAAGTGGTCTTGCGCCATAGCGATCACCCGAACCTGTGGGCTTCTCGAGGTCGGGGCGCCAGGGGTACAGATCCAGCGGCTGCCGCGGCCCCGCCAGGGCTGTTGCTGGGTCGCCGGGGCGGCGTGCTGCCGCCACCGCCTCCCGTTCCACCTCCGCTGCCGCTACCACCAGTGGAGCTCTTGCCAAACTCCTTCCCGAACAACCCCTGCCAAATCTCGATCGCTTTTTCACTAGACTGCTCGGCCTTGGCCTTCTTTGCGGTGACGGCGTGGGAGTGAACCCGGTTCCTGAAGTTGGCGTACTTGGTCTGGTCCCAGTGGCGGTTGAAGGTTTCCGTGGGCAGCACGGGGTTCCTGATGGACGGCATTGTTGGGTGTTTTTGCAAGTAATCGTCCATCCTGCTCAAAACCGTCACCAGGGTATCCGCCACCGTGCTGACCGCTTCGGTCTCTTCATCGGAGTCTTTGATGGTGTTGCCGACCAGGGTAGTCAGCAGGATCGACTTGGCGGTGTAGTTGTTCTTGTGGTCCCGCAGGAACTTGAGCAGTCGCACCACGCGCTTCAGATTGCCGCCGGTAATCCGGTTCCTCTCGTTGAACCACTCCCGGTAACCGGTACCATCCGTTTCCTCGAACTTGTTATCCCGGTGATTGCAAATGTAGTGCTTGCCGCTAATGGTCAGCCGTGGAACCAAGTCCAAGTGGAAGTCCCCGGCGTAGTCCACGGTTACGCACCGGGTCTTGCCCCGCAGTTTATCCGCGTAGTTCTTGTTCTGCTTGAGGGTTTTTTCGACCTCGTTGATGTAATCCCGGGCTCCCCACTTGGGATTGGGGTTCATCACGATCTGGTTGTCGGCATCGTACTCGTCGTTGTCGTCCACGGGCTTGATGAGGGTGCCTAAAGCATGGGACCCGTGCCGTTCCGTCTTCTGGTACCCGGTCAGGTGGTCCTTGAGGTAGCCGTTCACGGCGGCTACGCTAGTTTCCAGCCGGTCCAACCGAGTTTGATTCAGGTTGACCTCGTCCCGGAGGAATTCACGAAACTGATCATTGTTCTTGGTCATCCGTTTAATCTCCTGCAATTATGCTAACGCCACAAGCGGCTTGGCTTTTTCGGTGAAGAAAGTTGTTGCAACACGTTCCATGTGTTGTGTTGCAACTTGAACGGCTTCGCCTGGCAAAAGCTTCCTAGCTTTCTCCCAGTCGTCCAAATCTATGGGCTCACCTCCTTCCGGTCGGTCCATTCGCACCACCTTGTCTCGTCCCAACAGCAACCCAGCCTGGTTTACGGCGGTCAGAGATTGGTAGTGCATTGCAACGTAGATAATCTCACGCCACTGGAACTGCCCGGCTCCCGCAGTTTGCTTCTCAGTTATCCGGAAGCCGTCCTGTCCGCATCCGATGCTGAGAATCGAGATCTGCTCTCGCGGCACGGTAAAGCAGGTTAGCGCTTCCACCAGTCCCATCAGGGTTGGATTGTTCGCCCAGATCCCTCCATCCAGCAGGATGTAGCCGTCCTGAATGACGGGCTTCAGATAGGTGGGGGCCGCCGAGGTGGCCGCCGCCACTTCCCACATCGGCTTGTCGCCGTCCAGGAAGTAACCGGGGTGATGGGGGGTCTTGAATACGCAAGGGTCTCCATGTTTGGCTTCCGTGGCCGGTATGAGGAGGCGGTACTTGGAATCCCGCAGCGTCTTAGAGGCCAATGCCTGCTGCAACAACTCATCCAGGTCCGACCGGTCGTAGCGGTTACGAAAGAAAAGCCTGAAGAACCCCTGGCTCCTGGCACGCTGACGTGGCGGGAACACCCGATGCCCTTCACGCAGGTACAGGTCCAGCAGGTACCTGGCTGTGAGGCCTGCTCCCAGTCCGAGGGCGATGATCCCGCCGGTGGAGGTGCCCGTGATAAGGTCAAAATAGTCCCCAACATGGCCGCCGCCCAAACACTTATCTTCCAACTCGGCGAGGATGCCCGCTGGGAAAATCCCCTTGATTCCACCGCCGTCAATCGACAGGATCTTGAACGTCGCCTCTTCGGGCCAAGCCAACGGCTCACGCCGGGTTTGCAGAATCGTGTCCGACCTACGAGTCGGTTTCTGGCTGCTTGAGCTTGCCATTAGCAGTTCCGTTCCTACAGGTCTGATTCACCGGAAGAGCGCTCTTACTAATAAACATTAAATCCGCTGATTAGCGTAGCACTGGCCGAAAAAAATAGCAACAGTTAAGTTAACTTCGCCGAAGGAAGGCGGTTGCCCTCCCCTAAAAAGCCCAATTGGGAGAGTCTGACGCGGGCTGCGTCAATCGAGACGCTGAACCTCGTGGCTACGCGCTGTTGAAGCGCCGTGGCCTCGGTGGAATTGACGGCGATGCTTCCTGCGGCACCCCATTCCCTGAAAGCTGCGTGAACCAATTCCTTGAGGTGTGTAACCGGCATCAGGATGGCGCCCGATATATAACCGGCCTGCCACTCCATCCAGTCGGTTCTTGGAGCGTTTAGCATCTCAGCACGCTTGCATCTTGGACCCGGGTCGGGGCCCGGGTCAGAAAACAGACTCAACTGTTCGAATTGCCACAGACCGCTATGCAACTTCACATGGCCAAATTCATGGGTCAGCGTGGTGCGGAGCCGATGTTCTCTTTGGTTCTGGCTTGCAAGGCGTTGAGAGATTCGTACGGCAGGCTGTTTGTCGCGGTAAAACACCGTCATTCCCTGTACCTCTTCGCCGTCCTCTTCCTCTTCAGTAAGGTCGGCAAATTGGTCAAGGTCCGACGTTTCGGACTCAATCATGATCGTCAGGTCTTCTGTCGAAACCGGGAAAACCGTCTGTCCGTAACGGTCTAGCAGGAAACCGAGAATCCAGGATTCGCTAAGGTCATCCAACTCTTCAAGGGAATAAAAAGGGCGCTCCGGAAAACGCCCCGTGGTGTCCTTGACCCATCTCATGGCCTGTCGCGTCTTAAGTTACGCCTGAACGCTCTCATTGCCGACGTAACACCTTCCTGGTCGGGGGAAAGCTCCAATACATCCGAGGGGAATCTGCCCGCCAGGAAAAACAAATAGTCATCATCGAGTCGAAGAGTATGGGCCAACTGCCGAATGATGTGCTCGCTCGGCGGGTTTCGCCGGTCGTGCTCAATATCGTTGAGGTATTGGGCCGAGATGGCCGCACCGTCCTCTTTGATGGTGCTGGCGGCAACCTCTTTTTGGCTTAGTTTCAAGCCCTTGCGGGCTTGTGTGATTGCCTCACCGAATGTCATGTTTCCAATTCCCCGGGGATAGCTCTGCTAAATCGTGGAATGCGGTCATGACCACGCGGGCCCGATGTCAATAGGGTTTTTAGATTCGCATTTTCAGGCGGCTCGTGCCCTCAAAGGGCCAGAGTCGCGCTTCCAATCTCCCTCATCCAAAGCCGCTACCACCCACAATTGCGGCGCGTGACTAACCTTCCAATTTTGCGGCCAGCATACCAGCAAAGCCCATCCTGGTAAAGTTGGCTCGTTTACCCTGGCTCGAGCCGACTTGACCAAGCACGGTTTAAATTGGCAACGGATGTAGGAAAAGAAACTCCATTCTTTTGGTCTTCCTGGTACCGGGACAATGCAGATTCCAGGGAGTTCAACGGACCACAGTGGCACAAGTAGACTCACCTTGCATTACGCTAGCCGGCAGCAAGTAGTCGCACCTTATTCCCTAGTATCCGCAGAGGTTCAACAGTCTCCCAACTGTGTGTCATGTGCCAAGCTGAACCCAATGGCCCACTACGGTCCAGAAGACCCTCGTGAGAAACAAGCAAGGAAACGTCGACTCTCTCTCGCTCGATTTCTTTCCGCGCTACCCCCAAGAACGGGCTGGCAGCCAAGTCGTTATCGAAGACCACCATGACGGCGGGCCGGACCCCATGGTCGTCGGTGGGCCGGTAGGTCGAATAGTAACGTAGATAGGGAGCCAGGCGGTCCGCCATCGTCGTGGGCCTCACCGCCCGCCGCTCCCACTCCAGGAAGAAGCTCCAGGTAACGTTATCCCGTCGCAAGACGCCGAAACCGTCGGGGTGAATGGAGCGGAGCCGGTCGCCATAGCGGAAGTGCCTCGAAGCCCGGTGGGGCGGATCCAGTTGCACAGCGTCCCAACCCGAGGAGCGGGCCTGCTCGGCGAGGACCGCCATGAACTCGTGGACGGCAGCCGTGTGCTCGATGTTCCTGAGCAACTGCCGGCTTCGTCTACCATATACGTTGCGCCAGTCCAGCGGCTTCCGGGGATCGGTGAGAGCGGCGCTCCACCGTTTCCGCACCACTCCCACGGAAGCCCGGTCCCGGCGTGCCAGCACCGCCAGTCCACGGTCGGTCAATACCAGCCGTTGGCCCTGACAATAGACTCGTTGGGCAAGCCCCGCGTCGATCAAAGGGGAGAGGGTTTGGGACAGCCGACCCTGGGAGACGCCCATCAACATCCGAAGGTGCTGCGGGGCAACCCAGAGCCAGTCGGAAACCAGATCCAGCGCCAATTTCCCGGCGGGTTTCAGCAGGGCGGGCAGCAGCCACTCAGGGGCGTTCTTATCGGTAAAGTTCGTACCTATGTCGCGGGGCAGAGTCGCCCGCAACGGCTGAGGCTCCACAGGTAACCCCCCACCCTCGATCACATGGCCTAGGGCCGCTGTCAGATTCAGCACTGTATTGACGGAGGGCAGCTGCCAGACGGGACTGTCTGGGCCGCACCAAACAACGTCCCGCTCCTGGCTCAACAATGCAGGAAAAGGCATGCTCGCCGCGAGGCGGCGGGCGTGGCGGAGGCGTACCGCGTCGGGCAGCAGCAGTAGCAGGCCTCCAACCGGCGGCCCTTCCCTAAGCCGCCACAACCGCTTGGCGAAGCCGGTGCGGTCTGCGGTGAGTCCCTGCCGGACCACGCCGACGGTGCGGCCGTCACTCAACTCGATACCGGCGTCCAGGGGCAGGCCCCGGTACCACCGGAAGGAGGAGATTCGGTGAATGGCGGCGATGGAGGAGGCGAGCCGGTAGATTACGGCCACGGCGTCCAGCCGCTCCAACAGGATGCGCCGCCACCTGGCGGATACCGGGTGGCGGCGCAAAAGCTGTTCCAGGGTCATGCCCTCGACCTCGGCCAGGCGCCGCAACCCGGCGCTGGTGGGGAAGTAGCGGCGGGTCTGCCGCAGCAGGGCGGTCGCGTGGGGGAGGGACGCGACGAGGCCCTGCCTTTCCAGGGCGGCCACGGCGTTGTAGGCCGAGCGGTCGGGTACGCCGGAGACGGCGGCCAGTTCCAGCCGGTCCAGGAAGGGCATGGCCGCCAGCCGCCGCAGGGTCTCCAGGTGAAGCTCTCCGGCACTCATCAGGCAGCACTTCCGGAACCGCTCCCCGGCGGGTTGGGGTTGCGGGTGCGCACCCGGTGCTGCCCGCCGGCCTGGTCCGGGGCCGGCGGCTGCGCCGGTGGGGAACCGTTGGCGTTCTGCCGCTCCGCCAGGAGCCTGCGGTATTCGCTCACCTTCTGCTCCCCGTCGGCGTTGGCGGCGGCCAGTTGACCGGCACTGGTGGTGTAGCCACGGGCGGCGTTGCGGACGGCCTCGGCCACATCCGTGTCGCCCGGCTCGGGTTTGCGCACCATCATGGAGTAGGCGGGCAGCCGCTCGGTCCCGACCGTTGCCCGAACGTAGCATTGATGGACCGGCAGCGACGTGATGTCGTCCTCGCTGACCCGGTCCTTGCCCAGTTCCCACACCAGGTGGCGGGCGTCGTTGCCCGCCACCTGGAACACGGCCAGGCAGCCCAGGTTGGCCAGGATGGTGTCCTACATGGTGCGGGACAGGTCGTCCAGCTTGGCCAGGCTCTGCGTCGCCAGGATGAAGGACGCTCCGTACTTGCCCAGCTCACTGAGCATGGACTCGTAGTCGACGCCGGGCATGGACTGCATCTCGTCCACGACCACCAATGCGCCCCGCCGCCGGTGCAGCGGCAGGCTCTCCTGCTCCCGGATCACCGAGTCCACCAGGTTCAGCAGCGAGGCCCCCACCAGGGCGGCCACGTCCCGGCCGGCGGTGCCCTGGGCGGTGGACACCAGCAGGACGCCGCCCTCCAGGATGGTCTCCCGCAGGTCGATGGTGGAGCGGGACTGGCCCAGGATGGAGCGGGCCCGCTTGGAGGATGCGTAGTAGGCCAGGCGGGTCTGAACCGGGGCCAGGGCCTCGGCTCGGTACTGGCGGTGCCAGCTGCCGAAGTCCCTTTCCCACCACTCCATGATGTAGGGGTCGGAGACCTTGGCCAGCACCTCGCCCCGGAACTTGCCGTCGGAGAGCAACTTCAGTCCGTCCAGGATGGTGTGCTGGTCGCCGGCGTCGGTGGACGGGTGGGAGTTGGCCTCGTGGAGGGTCTTGACGGTGTGCTCCAGGATGGACTGCATCCGGGGACCCCACTGTTCCCAGAGGCCCCGGGCCACCCTGACCACGGAATCGGCGGTGCGGTCCCTATCGGCGAAGATGCGGGTGTCCAGCAGGTTGATGCCCGGCGCGCCCTGTTCGTCGGCCAGGTCGATCAGTTTTACACGGTTTACCAGGGACTCGGGGACGTGCTCCAGCAGCCCGGCCACCTGGTCGGCGTGGGGGTCGACGACGATGATGGCGTCGCCGTCCCGCCCCGCCGCCTTCTCCCTGAGCTTGTGGGCCACTAGGTGGTGCATCAGGGTGGACTTGCCCATTCGGGTTCGGGCCACGTAGAGATGGTGGCGGTGGAGCAGGTCCTCGGGGAAACGGATCTCGCGGGTCTGCCCGCCAGTGGTGTCGCCGACGAGAGCGCCATCGGCGGTGCCGCGGGCCGGGGGCAGCAATGACCTGGAGCCGGAGCGCTCCACCAACGGAGTCTCATCCCGCTCACCCGGTGGGTGCCACAGTGAGGCCACCTCTCGCACGCCCAGGACGCTGCGCCTGCCGAACAGCCCCGGCCCGGCGGGATGCAGGTTGTCCGTGGGTAGCAGAGGACTCACGTCGCCGACCTTGAACCTGGCCCCGGCGGGGTGGTCGTAGTGGCGGTAGGCGGCGGCCACGCCCTCCAGCAGTTCCTCGCCGCGCTGTATGCGTCCCCGTTCCGGCAGAACGGCGACCACCTGCAACTCGGCGTCGAAGGCGATGCGGGAGACCTTCTCCCCAATCAGGATGGGGTCGTAGACCCGGCTGCGGGCCTGCTTCCAGCGCCACCAGCCCCAGCCGGCCACGGTGATGCCCAGCGCCGAACCCAAGCCCAGCAGGGACGCCTTGAGGATTTCGCCGTCCTGCACCCAGAGGTAGCCCCGCAGGGCCAGCAACGCCCCCGCGCCCAGGACGGCCATGGTGACGCCGTCCAACTGCAGGGGCTTGGTCTGGTAGGTATAGGAGGGTTCCCGGTTGTCGGGCACAGCCCGGTTGTGGGCCCGGGCTTGGTGGGCCTGGGACCAGTCGGGTCCCAGGGAGCGCAGCAGCAGGCGGGAGACCAACCGCTCGCCGGGCCGCAGGTCGGACAGCGCCCCCAGGAGGGCGATCAGGGGATCGGAGCCAGTGTCCAACAGGTCGTCGTCGCGGAAGGTGCGCAGGGGCACGAACTCCGGCCCGCCGGAGCGGAGGGTCAGGCCCCAGGCCTGCTCCCCAGTATCCAGCCGCAACGGGTCCTCTTGGGGCGACACCTCCCGGATGCGGGCCTGGGGGTAGTGGGCGGCCAGCTGGCCCTGGACCACCTGGCGGTCCAGGCAGCGGGCCATCAGGGTGACGCCGTTGGCGTCCCCGGCCAGCTCCAGGGAGAAGGGTTCGGGGACGGCGATGGACTGGAGCAGGTTTTCCACGCCCAGAAGGGTGCGCTCGCCGGTGCGGGGCGGCGTCACCGCCAATAGCGCCGGTGCGCGCCGTTTACGGCCTTCCCCGAAGATGATTTTCTTCATGTTGATATTCATACCGGTTGCCTTCCTTTATTAAGTCTTCAATTACGGGCTAATGCCTGGGTCCGGGCCGCCACTCGATTACCTCGGTCTCCTCGGGGGTGGCCTCGATGCGCACCGGAAAGCGGTTGCCCCGTGCCAGCAGCAGCCCGTCGCCCCGGGGACAGGAAAGCAGCCAGCGTTGCAGTTCCACCGGCAGATCGAAGGCTTCGCGCACGGTGGCGACGGCCGCCGCGTCCTGCTGCAGCAACAGCTTAAAGGCGGCGTTTTGCAAAAGGGCGCGACCGGAGTGGCCGGTGATGGTGCGGGAGGAGTCCTCGGAGAGCAGGTCCTGCACGTCCTGGGTGATGAATTGCAACCCCAGCCGGTGCTTGCGGGCGCGTTTGGCCATCGAGACCATGAACGCCGCGCCCTCGGGGTGCTGCATGATGCTCCACACCTCGTCCACCACCAGCAGGCGAGGCCTGGGGTCCTGGGCGGCGGCGGCCCACACCGTCTCGGTGCAGACCATGGCGGCGGCGGGACGGAGCTCCGGCTCCAGCAAGTGCAGGTCGAAGACGGTGACCAACGCCTCGTGGGTCAGCAGGTCGTCGCCCTCGTCGGAGAGGAGATGGCGCAGGCTGCCGGTGGCGAAGGGACGCAGCAGGTGGGCGATGTCGCCTCCGCCCTCAGTTTCCAGGTAGGCGTAGAAATCGCGGAAGCCGGTGCGCTCCCTATGCTCGGCGTAGTAGCCCGCCAGGGCGTGGTCCAGGGAGGAACGCCGCTCGGCAGATAGCCTTTCCCCGACCATCACCTCGATGAGCCTGCGCAGGCTGCCGATGCGTTGGAGAAGTTCCTCGCTGTCGCCCCGGTCGATGACGAAGGGGTTCATTCCCTGGCCTGGAACCCCCGGCGACAGGACCCTGCCGCCGGCGGCGCGGGCCATGTCGGCGTACTCCCCTTCGGGGTCGATCACGTAGGCCCGTACGCCCCGGCACAAACCCCGCAGCACCCCCAGCTTGGTGGCGAAGGATTTTCCTGACCCTGACCTCGCCAGGACGGCGGTATTGGCGTTGAGGTGGGTGCCGTCGAAGGGGTCGTAGACCACCGGGGCGCAGGCCCTGAGGTCGATGCCGTAGAGGGTGCCGGAGCGGGTGTCCAGGTCCGGCGGCGAGAAGGGGAACAGCCGCGCCAATGACGATGTATCGAGAGTGCGCCACACCGCCACGGCGTTCAGGGCCAGGGGCAGCGTGGAAAGCAATCCTTCCCTCTGGCGGAAGGCCAGGTTGTCCAGCTTGCCCAGGGTCGCGGCGAAGTGGGCGCGGGCCTTCTGGGTCAGGTCCTTGAGGGTATCCTGGTCGGCAGCGTGAAGGGTGACGGACAGGGATGCGTGAAACAGCCGCTCCCGGCCCCGCTGCACCTCGTCCCTGAGCCTGGACACGTCCTCCAGGGCGATCTCCGCCTCGGGGGACATTGAGCGGCCCCGCTTGAAGGACAGGCTTTGGGCCGACTCGAACTTGACCTTCTGCCACTCCAGGGTGCGGGCCGCCTGCTCCGACGGTATGGCGCCCAGGTGTACGGAGAGGTCCATGGGCGCCCCCGTGGCCATCAGCGCCTGCAGGAAGCCGGGCGCCAGGGAACGGGGCCATTTGCCCAGGTGCAGGGAACGGGTCAAACGCTCCCCGATGCGGATGTCGCGGCGGTTGACCTCAATGTCCATTTCCAGGTCTTCGTCCCGCTCTACTGGAGACCCGCCGAGGGCGGCGGACAGCCAGAACAGGCGCAGGGGTTCGCCTGCCAGGCGGAACACGCCCAGCCCGGCCCGGACCAGCAGCCCGTGCAGCTCGTCCATCCGGTGGTGCTCGCAGACGGCGTAGAAGCGCCGGTCCAGGATTCCCTCGCGGGTCTCCAGGTTGCCCAGCAACCTGCCCAGGGAGTCGGCGGCGTCGCGGGTCTGCCGGGGCAGGTCACAGGGCTGGGCCTCGGCCAGCGTGCCCCTCAATGCGGCCAGCACTGGCGGGTGCTGGCGCACCAGCAGTTGCGCCGGAAAGTCCAGGGCGTTGAGGGAACCGGCGAAGGCGCCCAGCTTGGGCTCGTCCAGTTCCAGGCCCATCACCTCGCTGACCGCCAGCTTCACCCCGTCCAGGCGCACCGGGCCGTCATCCTCCAGGTGGGACAGCATGAAGAACAGGGTCAGGTCCGGGGGCGGCTTGGGTTCAGGGTCCGGCTCAGTGGCCTCCCGGCTTTGGGTATCGGTCTGCTTGCCCCGTAAGGCCAGCCTCTTGATGTTGGGTAGTGGTGGTCTCATATCTCTTTTCTCCTTGTCTCTGCTATGGGCCGGGCAGGATAGGGGCCAGGCCGCTGCTGATCACCAGGGCGATGGCCTTGGCCAGCAGCAGCACCACCAGTCCGACGATCGCCATGACCACGGCGTTGCGGGCCTTGCCCCGTCGTCCCTCGCCCTCGGCGCCCTCGGCCATCAGCACAAACCCGGCCCAGACGATGGCGAAGAGGCAAAGTCCCACCCCGGCGTAGGCCATGCCGGTGACCACGGCGTCGAAGGCGTTCAACATCTCTTCCCGCTCGTCCCCCGGCACGGCGGCGATTGACGCCAGCGCCGCGCCGGAAGCGAGCAGGATGCTTTTCCAGCGCCCTACCACGGCCAGTGCCACCAGGAGGAATCGCCCTCCTCGGTCTGCTCCGCCGAAGGCGGCGGAGGTGTGGGCGGGGGCACGAAGAGATACTGGAAGGGGTTGTCAGCGCCCATGCCCAGGGCCGAGACCTGTGCTGTGTTCGCTGCCGGAGCCAGGGGAAGGGTCTCGGTACTGGTGCGGGTGACCGGGGCGCGCTGTCCCTCCACGGCACGCACGTGCTCCGGGTGGTAGACGTATATCCGCACAGTCTTGATCGTTGAGCTCTGGCCGCAACGACAGGTAACCCGCCGGGTGTACACGTCGGTGCGGGCCGGGTGATGGGTGGTCTGGAGCATGGGCGGCAGCGGCACGTTCAGCGTCGCCGTAAGCTCGGCGGTGATTTCCAGGTCGTGAATTGCCTTCCTGTTGGCGACGGGCAGCCGGAAGCGGGTCTGGCCGCCGGAGACGAATGCCACGCTGGTGCGGTGCGCTCCCGCCTCTACGTTAGCCGTTCCTGTGATGCTCGTTACCGAGGCGTCCAGCAGGGCCGGCACCGACTGGCTGAAGTGGCCGCCATAGACCGGCAGGTCCACCTCCTGCCGGGTATCGCTGATGCACTCCGACGCGATGACCCCGTTGATTGCGCCGGGCGTCCACTCAAGGGACACCACCTCCAGGTCGCACAGCCCCCCGTCATACGTGGGCAGGGGGTAGGGAAGCTGGTGGCTCTTCAGGGACACCGCCCCGGAGAAACCCAGGGAGTCGGTCCAGGAGAAGGTGAAGGAGGGCCTGGGGCCGTCCAGGGTCAGGTTGTAGCTCTTCCTCTCCCCGGAGTGGACGATGGCGTTGGCGCCCATCTTGAGGGTCCTGCCGGACCTGCCGCCGAAGACCCGTACCTTCAGGTCCAGGTCGTGGGCCGCCCGCAGGCTCACCCGGGCCGTGTTGCCGGAGACGGCCAGCCCCTCGATGAAGACGCGGCGTCCGGGCACTAGGTCCGGCGGCTGGAAGTAGATCTCGTCCAGCCGCCAGCCCGGGCCCTCGTCGTCGGGGTCGTCGGCCAGGGCCGTTGACGGCAGGGTCACCAGGACCAGGGCCAGCAGGCCGGCCGCCACCGGCAGGAACCGGCTCCAGGGTTTCCTCCCCGGGGCATCACTCTTGGGAGGCTTGCCGCCGTTGGCGTTCTCCGGTCTCTTGGGCCGCCGTTTTCCGAACCAGCTATGGGGACGGAAGGGAGGACGGCCCTTCTTCCGTGCTGCCTTGACTCCCTTGGCGAAACCGGCTGCCGCTTTCTTGGCCAGCAACCGCAGGGGGTCAGGTTTGGCCTCCGGCATGGGCGGGGCTTCGCTTCGGGCCAGATGGTTGGGGACTCCGGCGTAGCGCCTGGCCCCCAGGTTGAACTTCAAGAGGTCGGCGGCCACCAACGGCAGCCCCCGGCCTCCCACCTTCCCCACCGTCAGGGCGATGCCCGCGATACCCAGCAGGATGGCTATGCCCAGCCGGAACTCCATCGGGCCGAAGGGGAAGTAGCGGTAGGCGCCGTAGGCTATGGCGCAGACCGCCACCACCGCCACGATCTGGGGGAAGGTGAACCACAGCAGCACCTTGTCCTCGGCCTGCACGTGGGTAGGGACTTCATGCTCTCTCATTCCGCCCCTCCTACACGCTGCCGGTGACGTCGTCCGGGACGATGCGGGTTGTGGGGTCGGGCACGGTGGGGTCCACCGGGTTGCCGACGACAGCGTTCAACACCAGTTCCACCACGCCGTAGGCCACCAGAGCCAGGACGATTCCGGCCAGGGCGGTCATCATGGCCGCCTTGCCCCGCTCCATCTGGTTGGGCGCGCCGCTGGCGGTGAGGTACATGTAGGCGCCGTATATGAAATAGCCGACGCCCACGACTCCCACCAACCCCAGCAGGATGCCCACCAGGTTCGATATGGTCTGTGTCAGGTCGTCCATAGGTTCGTTCTCCTCGTTGGTTGAGTGTCTGTCGCTTTCTTCGGTTGCTCTTGTTTGCAGGTCAGTCCCTGTTGCTTACTGGCACATCGCTCCACCTCCTGGGGCAGATGGCGCGAAATCAACTCGCGCCGATAGTTGTCGTTCTTCTGAAAGTCGCTACGGGCCCTGGCTCCTGGGCGTGGGGCCGCTCTGGGCGGCAGGTGTGGAGTTCTGGGCCGCCGAGTTCACCGCGTTGGCGGCGGTGCTGGTGGCTGCATTCGTCGCGGCGGTAGCGGCTGCGGCTCCCCCCGGTCCGCCCGCCGCGCCGCCCCCCCGCAGCCCCAGGGCCCGCCCCGACCGGACCATGGAGCCGGGCAGGGACATGCCGAAATACAGGGTGTGCAGCCAGGCGTCGAAGGTGCCGTGGTGGCCCAGCATCGAGGGAACCCGCCCCGCCAGGTACATGAAGGCGATGGCCATCAGCAGCTTCCACACCAGGTCCTGGGCCGCCTCGCCGCCGCCGATGGCGGCGAACTCGTCCAGGAACCCGAAGGCCAGTGCCACCGCGATGAGCTGGATGGCCTGCTGGAACACCGCCGTCATGAAGAGCCTGAGCCAGTGCTTTCCCCAGCCCGCCGTGTGGGGCAGAATCCACAGCCCCAGGGCGACGGGGGCGAGGCATAGCAGGATGTCGATCAGAGCCAGGCGCAGGACCATCTGCACCAGCAGGTAGAGGACGAAGAACCCGAAGACCATGTAGAGCAGGGCGATGAACACCGCCAGGCCGGTGTTGGCGGCCATTACGGCGTTCAGCAGCGGCTCCAGTGGCGCCCGCAGCAGGTCGCCCGGGGTGACGTTCAACGAGGCGGCGATGAACTGGGAAACGGCGTGGGCCACGTCGATGACCAGGGCGCACCACCACAACGAAGACGCGGCGGCGGTCAG
>DAOUHR010000103.1:0-18516 GCA_034428635.1 Dehalococcoidia bacterium | reverse complement strand
GAGGCCTGGAGCAGCGGGTTCGGGCCCTCAACAACTTCCTGGTGGACATTTACGGACCTGCCAATATCGTTCGTGATGGGGTCATTCCTGCCGACATGATCCTTGAGTGCCCCCAATTTCGCACGGAAATGAGGGACTTTTCCCAGCCTTACGGTAGCTGGGTGGCAGTATGTGGCACCGACATTATCCGAGTCAACGATGGCTTCCGGGTTTTGGAGGACAACCTGCGGGTGCCCTCCGGCGTCTCCTACATGATCGCCAACCGCAAGGCGGCCAAGGCCAGCCTGCCACGAATTTACCGCAGCGCACGCGTACAGGAGGTGGAGCAGTACGGATCTGCTCTACAGGCTACCCTCAGGGAATTGGCCCCCAACGGGAAACCGGAACCAACCCTGGCATTGATGACTCCCGGCGTCTACAACTCCGCCTATTACGAGCACATGTTCCTGGCCCGGGAGATCGGCGCCGAGCTGGTGGAGGGCAGCGACCTGGTAGTCCGGGACCGAGTAGTCTACATGCGGACAACCGAGGGCCTGCAGCAGGTGGACGTCATCTACCGCCGAATAGACGACGATTTCTTGGATCCCCGCGTCTTTCGGCAGGACTCATTGCTGGGCGCTCCGGGCCTGATTGAAGCTGCCAGGGCCGGAAATGTGACCCTTGCCAACGCCCCGGGCACGGGCGTGGCCGACGACAAGAGCGTGTACGTCTACGTTCCCGACATGATCCGCTACTACCTGGCCCAGGAACCGATATTGCAGAACGTTGAAACCTATCTGTGCCGCAGGCCTGAGGATCTGGAATATACCCTGGACAATATCGCGGATCTGGTAGTCAAGAAGGTGGGCGAGTCGGGCGGGTACGGAATGATTATTGGTCCCCACGCCACCCCAAAGGAACGGGAAGATTATGCCAGTGGGGTCAGGGAAAACCCGGCAGACTTCATCGCCCAGCCGGTCCAGTCTTTTTCCCGCGCCCCCTGCCTGATCGATGACAACTTTGAGCCGCGGCACGTGGATTTGCGTCCCTTCATCCTGAACGGACTGCAAACGCGTATTGTCCCGGGGGCATTTTGCCGGGTTGCGCTCCGCCGGGGCAGCCTGGTGGTTAACTCGAGCCAGGGCGGCGGTGGCAAAGATGTGTGGGTGCTGGCTGGCGATTAATGGGCTTGCCCCACTTTCCCGCCCGCCCGTGGCGCGAAATGAGCCCGCGACCCTCGGTATGCACGGGAATCGATGAGGCCAATGATGATCGAACCAGCGTTTGCATGGAGTAAATGATGCTTTCCCGCAGTGCGCAAAGTCTTTACTGGCTCGGCCGTTACCTGGAGCGGGCCGGCAACCTTTGCCGTTTGTTGCAGCTGCAGTCAGAATCGCTGGTCGATCGCCCGGTTAGGGAAATTCATTTCGGGTGGAACCGCGTCTACAATTACGTACGTCGCGAACCGCCTGGAGGCGAGGTTCAGCTGTTCGGCGACGAAGACTTTGTCCTGGCAGATTCGTTCGCCCTTGCCGACGACCTGACTTTTGAGCGCGGCAACCCCAGTTCCGTTTTCAGCTGCTTCGCGCAAGGCCGGGAAAACGCGCGGCACACTCGCCACTGCATTAGTCCCGAGGTTTGGACCTGCCTGAATACCACCTACTTGAGGCTGCAGCAGCAGAGCATTGCCACCGTTTGGCAATGGGAGCCCACCGCCTTTTATGAGGCCCTGGTCGCCGATATAGAGGCCTTTGGCGGCCTGGCTGAATGTACGATGTACCACGATGACCGGTGGAGTTTTCTGCAATTGGGCAGGCTGGTAGAGCGGGCACAAGGCGCCGCAGCCCTCCTGTTGTCCCAGATTGACACCGTCGTGGCCAGTTCACAACAGGAGTTTCACGAGGAGGACTGGACATCGCTTCTGCGAGTGTTTTACGCCCTTGAGGTGTACAACCACACTTACAGCGTGGCCGTTCTCCCCGACAGGGTGATGGACTTGCTGGTCAGCGACCCGCTGCTGCCCGAATCCCTGGGTCGTTCCGTGGGGCTTATCGGGTCTGAGATTGCCGCCATTGGCAGCGGTCCTTACTCCCGCTCCGGCCGTGCCCTGCAGCGCCTGGTGGGGCGTCTCTCTTCCATGATCAACTACGAATGGCCGGATGAGGAAGAGAGGCTTGCGCTGCTCCGTGAGATCTCCGAAGGCGCCGACGAACTGCACTTGCTAATTACGTCTGCCTACTTTGCATACCCCATCCAGGAACCCGCGTGAGGTATTCAGCAGCTGACCGAAAATGTGGGGTCTTCCACCGTACGGAAAGTTCGCCCGCTCATTGAATTGAGCGGGCGAATGCTTTCGATCGATAACTATGCGGTGCGGGGGACCTAACCTAAGCCGCCCCAACCCATTCAACCACCCGTTCGCCAATCATTAACGCGGTGGGGTGGAGGCCGCCCGACCGGGGGATTTGGGGCACAACGGAAGCGTCGGCCACCCACAGGTTTTCCACGCCCTTAACGCGGCAGTACTGGTCCACCACTGCCATGGGGTCGCCGTCCGGCCCCATCTTGCAGGTACCGGACACATGGCGGGCAGTGCCCACGGTCCGGCGAATGTACAGGTCCAGAGCGTCGTCGTTGTTCAGTTCCTCATCAGTAGGGGCAATGCGGTAGTCATACACGTCCTTGTAGGCGTCGGTTTCCAGTAGCCTGGCCCCCATGCGAATGCCGTCGCGAACCCGGCGCATGTCCTCAGGGTTCTGCAGGTAGCGGTAATTGAAGGTGGGCTGGACGCTGGGATCTGCGGAGGCCAAGCGGACAAAGCCGTTGCCCTTGGGCAGGCCCAGCGTGCAGGACATGCGAGCAGACCGTTCCGGGGGCACGTCGCCGGTATGGTAGCGGGTGCGAACTCCCCTGACCCGTTCCTCCCTCTCATCAACCACTGTGTTGGTGCGCAGCACCATGTCGTTAACTTCATCGGAACCATCTGCGGTGTAATGAAGGGAGTAGTGGGCGCCGTCCAGGTTTGGCTCCATGCTGACCCCGTCCTTGACCTTGTAGTTGATATGGGCGCTGAGGTGGTTCCACAGGCTCTGGCCCACGCCGGGCGCTTCCTGGAGGACGGGAATGCCGAACCCTTCAAGCTGGTCCCTGGGCCCAATGCCGGACAGCATCAACAACTGGGGAGACCTGATGGAGCCGGAACACAGCACCACCCGCTCGCCAAAGACCCGGAAAGACTCGCCGCCGCTGACCGCCTCCACCCCGACGGCCTTTCGGTCCTCAAATAGGATCTTCTGTACATATACTTCCCCGCGAACCGTCAAGTTGAGGCGGTGGCGCATGGGACTGAGGTGAGCCAGGGCGGAACTCATGCGGACGCCGCCCAGGTTATTGGTGGGGGCGATTCCCACGCCCGTGGGGTTGGCGCCGTTGGTGTCCTCGACGAAAGAGTAGCCTTCGGCGAGACAGGCGTCGTAGAAGGCCTTCTGGATGGGAGAGGGGGTGGATTGCCGCCGGCGCACCGGAATAGGGCCGTCGGTGCCGTGGAAGTCGTCCTGGATGTCCAGGTCCCGCTCCATCTTGCGGAAAAAGGGGAGAACCTTGTCGTAAGACCACTCAGTGTTTCCCCAGGCAGACCAGTTATCAAAGTCCTCGGGCAGTGCCCGCTGCATGGCCTGGCCGTTGATGGAGGAACCGCCGCCGATCACCTTGCCCTGGGCCACGTGGATTTCTCCCTGTTCCTCGGTGATGGTACCGCGGAGGGCCCAGTTGTGATCTGAGTCGGGAGACTCTGCGAATCTGGTGCCGCCGAACTTGATCTCGTCCGGCAGGTTGTCGGGGTCCGGATAGTCCTTGCCTGCTTCCAGCACCAGCACCGAGGTGTTTGGGTCCTCAACCAGCCGACTGGCCAGCACCGACCCGGCAGCGCCGCCGCCAACGATTATCACGTCGTACTTCATAAAGCCTCCTGGAGTATGGTTTGGGATGGGGATAGCGTTGAGGCATATTATAGCGGCAAATGAAGGAAACGGTTCAATATGCGGCATCATGATGCTGTGACCAGATTCATGGTCTGCCTGGAAATCATTCTATCTTTGACCAATCCTTGACAAACGGCTTTGCCCACCCTAATTTGACCTCACGAATCAGGAATGGGGAGGACTTGCCATGCCGAAGTACACCTACGACCACATACACCTGCGTACCAAGAATCCCGATGATATGGCCGCCTATTTCGAGAAGATGTTCGACGCCCGGGTTGTTAAGTCGGTACAGTCAGACGGTTTCGTGCGCACCGACCTGGACATCGACGGGTTGATGGTGTTTATAGCTGCAGTGCCCGAAGAAGAGGATATGGCTGGCAGCCCCAGCGACCCCCACCTGGGCCTGGACCACTTTGGCTTTCGCGTTGACAACCTGGAGGAAACGGTGGCGGAACTGAAGCGCAGGGGAGCGGACATGGCCCGGGAACCCCGCACCATCCGGCCCGGAGTACACGTGGCATTTGTGCGCGCGCCCGACGACGTGCGCATCGAATTGCTGCAGCGGGACTAGGAAAATATCCACTTATTAGCACGAATGATGACTAATGGAATTTGAAGCAGGGCAAATCTGTTAGCGGCAGTTGGTACCAATATAATGAAGGAAATTGGGGCTTCCGGCCGTGAATTCAGCCGTAGCCCCGCTCCACTAACACGGTATAGATTCTGGACATTTGCGACCTGGCGAACCGCTGGCTCATGGAACGCATTACTGCGGGACGGTCCAGCCTAAAGTCGTCGGGGCCGTGCAGCTGGACATAGACGGCCAGCACGTCCTCCTGGAAGGCCCGCCTGTCGATGGCTTCCTGGAGGACTCGCTCAATGGTGTCAAGGGAGCGAGCAATTTGCTCGTCGCTCCATTCCTCGGAAAGCAGTTGCACCATGTCGTCCACTCGGGGCGTGTCGGAAACCTCAAACACGTTCCGCGCCACGGCAGCGGCTTCCTCCCGGGGAACATGGTCCAGGGCCCAGTGAATTTCCTCAATTTCCGGTGGCTTAAGTTTGATCAGCCGGGTAAAGCCGCCAGGCTGTTCCCGAGAGCCGTCGGCGAAGCGAACGTACAGCATCTCCCCCTCTTCACCGTCGAAATACTCATCGTCAAGGCGTAGCAGGCGAGAGCTAATTTCCTGTTGCCTTTCCCGGTACTCGCCTTCCAGGTCTCCGGTTAAATCTATGGGCCGGCGGTCCGCAATCGGGCAATCGAGGCCGTGGAAGATATTGGTAGCCTCGTGGGGCGCCACCAGTTCTCCGTCCCGGTCCCGGCCGAAGAGCAGGGCCAGGTCTATGGCAACGTCATACCGGATGAGCATTCGATTCTCGAAACCGAAAAGTTCGTAGACCGCTGCCTCGCCGGGGCGAAGGTGATGAGCGCGGACGGCGGGATATTTTTCCAGGGCCCGTTCCAGCAGATTCAGAAAGTGGGGCGACACAAAGGGCCGGGTACGCAGCTTGAAGGTTGTGAACGGCCGGCCATCCGCGTCGTGGTAGCCGTACTGGCAGATGTTGGTGCCGTCTATCTTTTCGAAGGCCGACACTTCCCGGGCGCCGTGCAGCACCCAGGAGCCATCCTTGTGGAAGGGGTATGCCGCTTTGGGCGTAACCTTGATGAACTGGGGAGCCGGCAGACCGTTGACGTGGGTTATGGACAGGGCGCCGTACTCGTCGCCGCCAATGAACTGGATGTGGCCGGCCATCCTGTTTTGGGGATTGATGGGGTCGACCTCGATGAAGGCCCGCCACATTCTTGGGTGGGTGGCGGGCTCGGTATGGCGGTAATGCAGGTCGTGCCAGGTTCTTGTTGCTACCGGTGTGTCGATGGTTCACCTCCCTCGACGGGGAACATTACAAAACAAAAAGGGGCGATACCGGTATCGCCCCTCAGTTGCGCCTTCCGGATATTTTCGTATCAGCTACTGAGCTTCCTGCTCTTTCAACACGGTCAGGATTTCCCACATTCGGTGCCAGACGATTCTCCGCTCGGAATTGGTGAGCGCCGCTCCCTTATGCTCCTTGCAGGCCAGTACGGCCCTGCCGGCCAGGAAACCCCAGCTGCCCGGTTCGTCGTTAATCCAGTCAAGCACCCTGTCCCGGTTGTCCTTGATGACTCCAACCAGCAAGGCATCCAGGCTTTCCACCGATTGAGTCATCCGCCGCCCACCGGGCGCACGATTTCCAGGGTGTCGCCATTCTTCAGGGTAACCTGGGCAAAGGAGTCCTTCTTTATTACTTCGCCGTTGTACCCCACGGCAACGAACTGAAGATCCAGCCCGAAGGACACAAGATAGGTTTCCAGGCTGGTGGCGTCCTCCACCTCCCTGGTCTTGCCGTTAACCATCAGGTTAATCATATCAGGCATAATTGCCTCGTCCCTAACAAGGTCTTAACCGCGCAAGACTATGCGGCAGTTTGCTTCTTCCGCGCCGCCGCTATCGCTTCCTTCAATTTGCGGGCGGCCTCGCCCGGGTCAGGGGCGGCCAGGATTCCCGTAATGACTGCCACACCCATCGCCCCGGCTGCAATTACCTGGTCACAGTTGTCGGCGGTTATTCCGCCAATGCCGATGGCAGGGAGTGTGCATTTCTCAACAATCTGCCTTACCAGCCTGGGCCCGGCCGGCTGCTCGCCTGGGTGCGACCTGCTGGCGAACATTGTCCCTGCTACAAGGAAGTCGGCGCCATCCCGGACTGCCTGTTCCGCGCCATCCACCGAATGGACGGAACGGCCGACCAGCATGTCCGGGCCCAGAATGCTCCGGGCGGCCGCCACCGGGACCGCGTCTTCTCCCAGTTGGGCTCCTGCGGACGGCAAGGCGGCAGCCACGTCCACTCTTTCGTTTATCACCAGCAGGGCCCGGTGGCCGATGGCCTGGCGCAGGCGGTCCGCCAGTTCCAGCAGTTGCGCTCCGTGCAGGTCTTTCTCCCGCAGCTGGACCAGGTCAACGCCTCCGGCAACCGCCTCTGCAACCCGCTCGACCAGGGTAGACTCGTCGCCTACGTGCCGGTCGGTTACCAGGCACAGGCAGGGGTCGGGCAGGGAAAGGGCCAAGGCTCTAGCTGCCCGCTGTTACCGGTTGGGGCACTTCATCGGTCGGGCTGCTGGCCGAGGCGTAGGCCCGCGTGGGGATGCGCCCGGAAAGGTAAGCCTTGCGTCCGCCTTCAACCCCCAGTTTGAATGCCTCCGCCATCTGGGCCGGGTTTTGCGCCTGGGCAATGGCGGTGTTGACCAGCACCGCTGATGCGCCCATCTCCAGGGCCCTGGATGCGTCGGAGGGGACGGCCAGGCCGGCGTCAACCACCACCGGCACGTTGGCCTGCTCGATGATGATGCGCACCTCTTCTACCGTATGAATGCCCTGGCCGGAGCCGATGGCCGACCCCAGGGGCATGACTGTGGCGCAGCCAACCTCTTCCAGCCGCCGGGCCAGAACCGGATCGGCATGGATGTATGGCAGGACGATGAAGCCCTCTTCTACCAGCTGCCTGGCCGCCTCCAGGGTGCCAACCGGGTCGGGGAACAGGTACTTGGCGTCGGGAATGACTTCCAGCTTGACGAAGTCGGTCCTGGCAACCTCGCGCCCCAGCCGGGCTACGAACATGGCCTCTTCCACGGTGGCGCAGCCGGCCGTGTTGGGCAGGATGTTGTACTTGGACCAGTCGATGTAATCCAGGATCGTCTTCTGTGTGGGGTCGTCCAGGTTAAGGCGGCGAATAGCGACGGTTACCATCTCCGTGCCCGAGGCCTCAATGGCTTCAACCATTTCCTCGTTGGTGCGGTATCGACCGGTACCTACTATGAGCCTGGAACTGAAGTGCTTGCCCCCGATAACCAAGTCGTCCGACATCGCTGCTACTCCTTCCGGCTTGCTGAATACAACAAAACCGCCGTTAAACTAACCGGCGGTTGCTCAATTTCCAGCGTCTTGTCCCTGCGACGGCATTACCCGCATCAGGTACAGACGGTCGGTAGCGACTCGTGGCTACCCTCTCAGCCTGGCTTACCCAAGCTCCCGCCAGAACAGTCATTATGTGGTTTGGTAGCAAACTTTAACACGCAGTGGGATTGCAGTCAAACGATTTGAAAATCTGGAAAGCCTTCCATTTCAGCCGGATTCTGCTGGGAAAGGAGCCCGGTGGGTAATGAGGACGGCCCCAAACCCACCATAGCACACCACCAGTCACCTAAACAGGAGCGCCAGCAAAGCCGGGCCGAGTCTGGTACCAGCGTTATTGAAGGGTTAATATGGGCCCTATGGTCAATGAAAGACTCGCAACCAATTCCCTGCTGGCCGGCCATCTCTTCACAGGCACACCGTCCGATGGCGCCAGGGCGACTCTGTGGGACCTGGTGAACGAGATAAAACGTGACGACCTGATGGCTCCGGTCACCGTGGTTTCCCCCTCTCGCTATGCCAGCTTGGCCCTTCGCCAGGAACTGGGTGACAACGGATTTATTAACGTACGTTTCATTCAGATGCCCGTGCTGGCAGAGTTGCTGGGCGGCGCGTCCCTGGCGGCGAAGGAAAAGAAACCCATCACTTCCACGCTGCAGAGCATTTCCCTTCGCAAGGTGCTCTCCGAAACCACCGGCCTTCTCCGGCCCGTGCGGCTGCACGCCAGGACCCAGAGCAGTGTCCGCGCCGCCTTTCGGGAGCTGCGCCGTCTCAACGAGGGAGATTTGGAAGACCTGGCAGCCCTGGGCGGCGTGACGTCCGAGGTCGTCTCCTTATACCACCGGCACCGGCAAACAATCTCCGGCAAATGGTACGACCCGGAGGACCTGGCCAGTGAGGCTGCCGAGGCAATAAGGAAAGGTGAGGCTGCGGCCCTTGACGATTTGGGTCACATCATTGTTTTCCTGCCTCGCCCATTCAGCCCCGGTGAGACCGCACTGGTGTTGGCGCTGGGTAGCGAAGGAAAGTGCTCCGTAATCCTGGGCGTAACGGAAGAGGACCAGGCGGACAGTCTTATCCGGGATTTGGAAGGGCGCCTTGACCCGGTGTTTGGGGAGGCTGTGCCAATCGCGGAAACGGTTCCAACTGTGCCCGCAGCGCAGGATGCCATTCACCTGCACGTGGCTCCCGGCACCCACGAGGAATTGAGATGGGTAGTCCGGCAGATAGTGGCGGAAGCCGGCGACAGAGGGACTCCCTTCCATCGCATGGCCGTTCTGTACCGTATGGAAAGCCCCTACGGCACAATGGTTCGCGACGAGCTTGAAATGTCGGGTATACCAATGGCGGGCCCAGGGAGAGACTTGCTGGCGGACACGCCGGCCGGGCGCACTCTCCTGGGCCTGCTGGACCTCCCTTCCGACGAGTTTCGGCGGAACGAAGTTATGGAATGGCTTACCGGTAGCCCGGTCAAACCGGCCCAACAGTCACGGGACAACTATACCCCCAGCCAGTGGGATGCCATCAGCCGACAGGCCGGAATCGTGAGGGGACTGGACCAATGGAAGGAAAGGCTTACCGGCTATGCCCTGTCCAGCCAGGAGCAAGCCGAACAGGGCGAGAAGGATGGAAGCATTTCGGAGGCCCGGGCCGCGGCAATGCGGGATAACGCGTCCGCGGCGTTGGCTCTCCGTGAATTCATCGTGGAATTGGCCGAGGCGCTGACGTCGCCACCTGACGGAAGCGAGTGGACCGCATTTTGCGAATGGCAGTCCAACCTGCTTAAGGACTATCTGGCCCGTCCATTGGAAGGCAATGAAGGGGATGAACTGGACAGTTTTGACCGGGAGGTCGAGAGGATATTTCAGCTTTTGGAAGAGGTGAAGTCGGCGGACTCCCTGAACAGCATGGCAACGGTGGAAGAGTTCAGACAGGTGGTTAGAGATGCTATTCAGGTCCCCGAGGGTCACCTTGGCCCCACCGGACGGGGCGTCTTCGTGTCTTCCTTCGTTAATGCTGCCGGAATGAGCTTCGACAAAATCTGGCTGGTGGGCATGATCGAAGGTGCAGTCCCTCCGGCCCTTCGGCCTGATCCCCTGCTGCCCCAGGGCGACCTGACCGGTCGGTGCAAACTCTCTCCCGCCCAGCGGCGGATGGCCGAAGAGCGGTATAACTACCTTTCCGCGCTGGCCACCGCGCCCCGCCGCACCCTGTCCTATCCGGTGGCCGATTCCTCCTCGCGCCGGGTTGCCCATCCCTCTCGCTGGTTCCTGGAGCAGGCATCCACCCTGGCTGGCAGGCAAGTCCACAGTGGGGACCTGCCTGCCCTGACGGAGGAGCCGTGGCTATCGGTAACCAGGTCGGCTGAAGACGCCCTGGACGGACTGCTCGATAGTGACCTTGCCGACCTCCTGGATTACCGGCTGGACCGGCTGGTGCGCTGGAAGAATATGGGCAACTCGACAGCCGTTCACCCGTTGGCCTTGGGGGGAATCCTGGCCCGCGCTGCGAGTATGGGTCGGGCACGGCGCTCCCGGCGCTTTACGCGGTTCGACGGGAACCTTGGCCAGGTGGCCGAAGGCTCCCGCTTCGGGCGAATCCTGGAGCGGCAGCCCATTTCCCCAACTCGGCTGGAGGCCTGGGCCGCCTGCCCATTCCGTTATTTCCTGGGAAACGTGCTGTGGCTGGGCGCCCTGGAAACCCCGGAGGAGACCACCCGCATTACCCCGCTTGAAAGGGGAAGGCTGATCCATAAGATTTTGGAAGACTTCATTGTGCAGAGCAGGGACAGTGGGTCGCTGCCCCCCTCAGGACTCCCCTGGACCGGAGCAGACCATCAACGGTTGCTGCAAATCGCGGAGACCGAGTTTGGAGCCGCCGAAGCGAGGGGAGTTACCGGTAAGCCCCTGCTGTGGGATCTCGAGAAACAGAACATTCGCGACGACCTTGGCACTTTTCTGGAGGCTGAAGCAAGCATTCGCGAACAAATCAATACCGGCGAAATCAGGGTGGAGGCCCCCTTTGGCCTGGGGGGCGACTCCCCTGATGTGGCAGACGAGGCAACGGGGCTGAAGTTCCGTGGTCTGATAGACCGGGTGGATATCAGCGTCGATGGCAAGTCGGTGCTGGTAATGGACTACAAAACCGGCTCACCCAGTCCTTACGGCAAGCTGAAGGATGACTCCATTGACCGGGGCAAGCGGCTGCAGCTGGGAATCTATTCCCTGGCGGCACAACGCCTTGCGCCTGAAGCCACCCACGTCCGAGCGGCCTACTGGCTTACTTCCGGGAGAGGCGAGTTCAAATTCACTCCTCCCGACCACTTCGACATTAGTGACCCGGACACGGCCCGGCGATTCAGGGACGGGGTAACCACAGTGGTCTCTGGAATTCGCGGCGGAGTCTTCCCCGCCAACCCCGGGGAAATGGGGCAAAATGGCTTTATCAATTGCCAATATTGCGACTTCAACTCGCTTTGTCCCTCCCAGCGGGGTTATGTCTGGGAAAACAAGAAAGGCGACAGCGCTGCGGCCATCTATAGGCGACTGGCCGAGGGCGACCTGGATGACAGTGGGCCGGAGGAAGAATAAGTGACCAGCCAGACCCAGAACACGCTCGCTTCACCTTTTGAACCCTCTGATATAGAGGAACGACAGATCATAGCCACGAAACTGGACGATACCCTGTTCGTGGAGGCCAGCGCCGGCACCGGCAAGACCACCAGCCTGGTGCAGCGCATCGTCAACCTGGTCGTGAGCGGCAAGACAACTATGGACCGCATTGCCGCCATCACATTCACCGAGCTGGCTGCCGCCGAACTACGGGACCGGGTGCGGCAGGAGTTGGAAAAGGCTGCCGCCGATACCGACCGACCGGATCTGGAACGGGAACTGTGCGGCCAGGGAGTTTCAGACCTGGACCAGGCCAACATCCGCACCCTCCATTCCTTTGCCGGCCAACTGCTCCACGAGCGGCCCCTGGAAGCGGGACTGCCCGCGGGGTTTGAGACCTCCGACGAAATAGTAGCTGGTCTGGCCTTTGACGAAGCCTGGGAGGTGTGGCTTGACCTGAACCTCGGCAACGATTCCCCCATCGGCGGGTCTGTTTCTATGCTGCTGACCCAGGGCGTAACCCTGGATCAACTGAAGAGATTGGCGCGGGAGTTCCACGGCAACTACGCCGACTTGCCCAAACCCGGCCCTTTACCGGACGCCCCGCCATCTGGCGTATCAGGAATGGCAGTCGTTCAGCGGTGGCCTGAGGCGGAACGTCTGCTGGATTTTTCCAATGACGGCCCCGGTGATCCGCTATACGACCACGTAACCTTGCGGGGAGTCGCTGTCCAAGCCTTGGGAGATGCGCCGGCCGGAAGTTTCAACTATTTCCGGCAGCTTGCCCGGCTCTTGCCGATTAGCACGACAAGGGGCAGCCAGGGTAACTGGAGCAAAGATCCGGCCAGCGGAAAGAACGCCTGCGCTGCTCTGAAAGAACTGCTTAAGGAGTTGCAGGAAGAGGTAACGGCGGAGTTGGAGGACGCAAGGCGTCATGCTTTGTCGGTACTGGTGAGGAGCCTGACGGAATTCGTGCTGGAGTCCGCGGAACGGCGCCGGCGGGATGGCCGCGCCGAGTTTCAAGATTTGCTGGTGTGGGCCAGGGACCTGCTTCGGGATAACATAACCGTCCGAGACCACTTCCGCCGCCGCTTTTCCCACCTGATGATTGACGAGTCCCAGGATACAGACCCGATACAGGCGGAAATCGCTATGTTCCTGGCGGAATCGGCTGCGGAGGGATTGGTTGACGATGACCGCCCAACCACCTGGCAGTCTATCGTGCCTGAAAAGGGCAAACTGTTCGTGGTGGGCGACCCCAAACAGTCCATTTACCGCTTCCGCCGGGCCGACGTAGAGCAGATGCTGCACCTGAGGGACCGCATGGTGGCCGGTGGCGGGCGTACAGTTAATCTGGTGCAGAACTTCCGGTCCCAGCAGCCGGTAGTGGCCTGGGTCAACCACCTGTTTGAGAGGTGGATTGGGCAGGTTGGTGACGATGATCCCTCTGACCGGGCGCAGGCGGATTACGTGAATATGGCCCATCGCTGGTCTGCGGATACGGAAAGCGCGGTTGGGCCGAGGGTGTGGGCCCTGGGCAACGAAGAGCAGTCCGACCCCGTCGGGACGATCCGCCAGCAGGAAGCGGCCGAAATAGCGGCCCTGTTGCGCCAGATGGTAAGCGAAGGGTGGTTGAAGCTGGACCAGGAAGCCACAAATGCCGCCGGTGGCAAGGAAACCTACTCCCCCGTGGG
Source organism: Dehalococcoidia bacterium (assembly GCA_034428635.1). Lineage (GTDB taxonomy): Bacteria > Chloroflexota > Dehalococcoidia > Lucifugimonadales > UBA3495 > Bin22. The sequence goes on along the minus strand of DAOUHR010000103.1, from coordinate 5,303 downwards.
TTACTCAGATATCTGCATTCTCATCCGCGCCCGCACAGTTCTGCCCGCCCTGGAACGCGCCCTGGAGAATGCCAATATTCCCTACCGCCTGGAAAGCGCCTCACTCATCTTTGAGAGCCAGGAAGTACGCGACCTGCTTAACTGTCTGAGGGCGATTGACAATCCGGCAGACCGGGTGGCCACCGTGGCGGCGCTCCGGTCTCCCGCCTTTGGCTGCAGCGATGTTGATCTGCTCCGTCACCACGAGGCTGGCGGAACCTTTGACTACCTTTCTGAAACTCCAGGTAAAGGCGAACCGATGGTAGCCGAGGGACTGGAGACATTAAAGCAATTCCACCACCGGCGAATGTGGGAGTCGCCTTCCACCCTGATTGAGCGGTTTGTCCGAGACCGAATGCTGCTGGAGGGTTCCACCTCCCACCCGCGTATGAGGGAACAATGGCGTCGTTACCGGTTCATGGTGGAGCGCGCCGCCCAGTACGCTGAAGCCGGCGGCAAATCCCTGCGTTCCTTCCTGGGCTGGATTGAAGATCAGGTTAACAATAAGGTGCGGGTTACGGAAACGCCGGTACCCGAGTCGGACGAGGAGTCGGTCCGGGTGATGACCATGCACTCGGCCAAGGGCTTGGAATTCCCAGTGGTTATTCTTACGAGTTTGAACTCCAGCGACACCTTTAGACCTCCAGTCTCACTGTGTGACCGTCATCTGGGTGTCGTGGAGGTTGGCTTGGGGTCCCAAAACAACCGCATCGCCACGAGCGGCTATGATGAACTGTTGGGCAGGGAAAGGCGCATGTCGGAAGCGGAAAACGTGCGCCTCATGTATGTTGCCGCCACCCGCGCCCGGGACCACCTTGTGTTGAGCCTGAGGAGGCCGGAAAAGGGAGGCAAAACTGCCGCCCACGCCATATCCCGACACATGGCAGACTACCCGGAGCTATGGGAAACGGTTGTCTTGAAGGGCGGGACTCAGTGGGCAGCAACTGACCCCAATGACGAGGAAAATGCGGCCCCGCCACTATCTTCCGGCCCGGAACATTCAATTGAGGCTCGGGACGAATGGATAGCAGGCCGGCAAGAATTGTTAGCCAGCCGCGGGAAACCAATGTTCACGTCTGCCACCGCCCTGGGTCAGCGGGAACGGCAGGAAAGAGAGCGGAAGGATGAGCAGGAATGGGGCCAGGGCGATGAACCCTGGCGTCGAGGCCGCGCCGGCACGCAGGTCGGAAGGGCCGTCCACGCAGTGCTCCAGTCCATCGACCTGGCAACCGGCGAAGGGTTGGAGGACCGGGCCAGGGCCCAGGCAACCGCTGAGGGCATCCCCAACCGCATTGACGACGTCATCAGGCTGGCCCGGATTGCGGTCAACAGTGACATAGTCCGTCGTGCGGTGGCGTCGCAACGCCTGTGGCGGGAGGTGCCGGTGGCCGCGCCGGTTGAGGGCGGCTTTCTCCACGGCTTCATCGACTTGCTGTTTGAAGAAGCCGACGGCCTGGTGGTGGTAGACTACAAGACCGATACCGTCGATGAAGATCGCGTGGAAGACGCCGTCGAAAAGTACCGGCTGCAGGGCGGGGCTTATGCCTGCTCAGTTGGCAAGGCTACGGGAAGGCCAGTCAAGGAAGTGCGCTTCTTGTACCTGGAAGCACAAACGGACGTTCTGTTGCCCGACTTGGAAATAGCCGTGGAAGAAGCCGAGAGGCGGGCAGTGGAGGAACTGGCTTAGCCTGGCACTTGGCAGGCTCGCAGCCTGAGAGTTCAGGATTCAGAATTCGGGCAGGCGGAAATTGCAATTCCATCTCGAGAATCAAAAGGTTGAGCAATGAAAGTGGGCATACTTACCGATGATATGAAGCGAGTGGTCCGGCAGCAGCGGATAGGATTCGTGGCTACTGTGTGCCCCGACGGCACTCCCAACCTTTCCCCCAAAGGCACCGCCGCTGTGTGGGACGACGACCACCTGCTGTTTGCTGATCTGGCTTCTCCAGTAACGATGGATAACCTGCGCCACAACCCTTCGGTGGAGATCAACCTGGTCGACCTGTTTTCCCGCAAAGGGTATCGGTTCAAGGGCGCAGCGCATATCGTGGAAAGGGAAAAGGAACCGGAACTGCACGAGGAGATTTTTCAGGCCTACGAGCACGGGGGACGAAGCGTACACCAAACGCGCTTGCCAGCCCGGGCCTACGTCCTGGTGAGAGTGGAACGAGCCCTTCCGTTGGTCTCGCCCGCATACCTGCCCGGAGTTACGGAAAAGGAAACTCGGGAAACGTGGGCGGGCTATTGGGCGGGCGTCCATCGCGACAGGATGGAGCAACTGGAGTCAGAAGCCTGATTGTGGCGTCCTGCGACAAGTACTGAAAGCAATTATGGGGCAGGCAAATGGCCTGCCCCATTCTATTATCTTGATTGCCCAGGCGAGTCAATCAGCGTTGACCTATGGGCACGTACTCCAGGTCCATATCGCCGGTGTACTCCAGAAGGGGGCGGATCAGGATATTGTCATCGAACTGCTCCACGCACTGCAGTGTCCAGCCGGGGATGCGGCCCAGGGCAAAGATGGAGATGAACAGGTCGTCGGTGATGCCCAGCAGGTAGTATATGCAGCCGGCGAAGAAGTCCACGTTGACGTGGATGCCCCGGGAGCGATAGGGCACCATTGCTTCCTCTTCCACGTAGGTGAGGATCTGGAACCAGTGCGGCTGGCCGACCTTCTCACTCAAGGCCCGAGCGCGTTCCCGCAGGTGACGGGCCCGGGGGTCCTCGGCGCGGTATACGCGGTGGCCGAATCCCATAATGCGTCCGCCGCTTTCCAGCCTGGCCCGGCAATACTCCTCCGCGTTCTCCGGCTGGCCGATTTCTAGGGCCATCTTCATCACTTCCTCGGCGGCGCCGCCGTGGGCCGGTCCCTTGAGGGTGCCCACGCCGGTGACCACGGCCGAGTGCAGGTCTGAGATAGTGGAGGCCGTAACCCGGGCGCCGAAGGAGGAGGCGTTGGCGCCGTGCTCGGCATGGAGAATGAAGTCAACGTCCAGCAACCGGGTGGTTTCCTCGTCTGGCATTTCGTTGAAGAGCATATAGAGGAAATTGCCCGCGTGGTTAAGGTCCGGGTTGGGGGCCACCGGCTCCAGGCCCTGGCGCAAGCGGTGGTGGGCGGCAACTATGGTCGGGCCCATGGCTGTTAGCCGGATGCCCTTGCGAATAGTGGCTTCCACCGAGTTGTCATTGACTTCAGGCTCAAAGGCGGACAGGGCGGAGAGGCCGGTGCGCAGGGCATCCATGGGATGGCTGTCTTTGATCAGGTCCAGCACCTGGATTACCTGGTCGGGAATACGGCGGTTGGCCCGGAGCAGGTTGTCGAATTCGGTCAATTCCTGCTGACTGGGCAGCTTGCCATAAAGCAACAGGTAGATCACTTCTTCGAAGGTAGATTGTTCCGCCAGGTCATGTATGCTGTAGCCCCGGTAAAGGAGCTTTCCCACCGAACCGTCAATGAAGCTGGATTTGGTGGTGTCCAGGTAAACGTCCTTAAGTCCCTTCATTATCTCCGGGGCCATTAACCATCCTCCCTCCGAGCGTTCCTTTACCAGAAATCGGTGTATTGCGAACGTCCCGGACTCATAAATCGTATGTAAAATTAGGCAAATTCGTAGCGGGATTTTAGCATTGGCCCCCAATAAGCGTCAAGCTGAAGTTGACCTTGAGCGCCCTGTGCCAATTGGCTCAATCAATATGTTCTCAGCGTTGCTCCACCGTAGTCCAACCCCTCGATATCCTTGACACTCCCAGCGGTTTGTAACAGAATGCGGACAGATATCAGGGCTATTTGTTGCACCATAATAGACCTGTTGCAACCTGTTTCGTGCACTTCGCGTCCTGATAAATAGCTAATCCAAATCGCTGGGCACGAAGTTATTGCTGAATCGATTCCCTATAAGCCGTAAGGGAGGCTGCCTATGACGACAACAGAGAATTCCAACCGCACAATGATCGACGTTGCCGGAACCCAGGTTGAAATGTTCTCCGGCGGAAGCGGTCCGCCCCTGCTGTTTCTGCACGGCGCCGGTGGCAATGTCGGATGGCAGGCCTACCACGAAGAACTTGCCAAGACCTATACCGTCTATGTCCCGTCCCAGGCCGGTTTTAACGGCACCGAACGTCCCGACTGGCTCTACACCATCACCGACCTTTGTCACTTCAACCAGGCAATGGTTGAAGCCCTGAGTTTGAAGGACTATGTGCTGATGGGTTCTTCCATGGGCGGCTGGGTTGCGGCGGAAATGGCTGCAATGTGCCGCTACAATCTCAAAGCACTAATCTTGGTGGGGGCTGCAGGTATCAAGCCCGAAAAGGGCGACATAGCCGAGATCTTCATGGTTTCTGCCCAGACACGCATGAGCCAGCGCTTCCACGATATTTCCCAGGTCCCAAACCGGGAGGACTACGAACGAGAGCCCACTGCCGACGAACAGCTTGTAGCCCACTCCAATCAGGAAATGGCATCCCGCCTGTGCTGGCGTCCCTACCTGCATAACCCCAGCCTGCCCTTCTACCTGGGCAGGGTTGATACCCCTACCCTGCTGGTGTGGGGTCGGCAGGACGCCATTATTCCCCTGGAATGCGGCGAACTATTCGAGGCGACCATGCCCAATGCCCAACTCAAGGTTATCGAAAACTGCGGCCACTCCCCTGCCCTGGAAAAGCCCTCCGAATTTCTCGTGGCAGTCAACGCATTCCTGTCTGGCTTATAGGGGTTCCTGCTTCACCGAGCGCTCCCGTTGCCGCAGCCAATCAGCAAGAATAGGAGAGAGAAATGACGGAAGTTTTCTGGTTCTCTGAACAGCCCTATGGCCACGTAACCGATGATGACCTGGCCGGCTACGAATCCGGGCGCATGCACTTCCCTAACACCTACTTCGACCCGGAAAAGGCCCACGCTCTTTACAACAACTACCACGACCAGTACGCCCTGGCCGACGAGGTGGGTTTTGACGGCATCATGTCCAACGAGCACCACTCGTCCTACTGGTGCATGAAGCCGTCGGTCAACGTGGACGCCGCCGTCATCGCCAAGGTGACCAAGCGGGTCAAAATCGCCATGCTGGGCAACGTGATTGCCCTGAACGACCCGGTGAAAATGGCCGAGGAAATCGCCATGCTGGACTGCATTTCCGGCGGCCGAATCATTTCGGGGTTCGTGCGAGGCACCGCCGTGGAAACCCTTCACGCCGGTATCAGCCCCACGGAAAACCGGGACAGGTTTGAGGAGGCCCACGACCTGATAGTCAAGTGCTGGACCGACC
>DAOUHR010000102.1:0-2906 GCA_034428635.1 Dehalococcoidia bacterium | reverse complement strand
TCCTCTCGCAAGACCATTTCCAAGTAGATACGGAGGCTACCTATTAATGAAACCGTTTCATCCCAGTTTTCATCCCAGCAAGGTTAATTTCGAAAGTTTGGCCCTGCCCCTGCTTGTGGGGCTTGTCGTGTTCGCCGCCCTTTTCCTGGGCGCTTGCGCCAGCAGCCAGGAAGCGGAGACGACCGCAGCGCCGCAACCGGCGGTGACCCCCTCGGCCGCGTCTGCCAGCGACCAGCCAGCCCAGCCGACCCAGGCCCCAACGGCAACGCCACCAGCCGCGGATTCCCCTTCGGCCCCACCGGCCGCCTCAGGTAACGTCGTTGAGGCTGCCACCACTTCCGGGCCGCCGGTCCAGGTGGTTACAACCACCAATTTTGTCGGCGACTGGGCCAGGGTGGTGGGCGGCGACCGGGCCGAGGTCTTCGCCCTGCTACGCCCAGGCAGCGATCCCCACTCCTTCATCCCTGGGGGCGCCGATGTGGCCCGGGTGGCGGATGCCGACGTTGTGTTCACCGTCGGTCTGGGCCTGGAAGCCAACTGGCTGCACGACCTGGTGCTCAATGCCAGTGCGGATGAGTCCACGGTGATCGAGCTTGGCGAAGTCGTGGACCCCATGGAATTTTCCGGGTTTGACCCTCACGGCCACGGGGAAGCGGGGCACGAAGAACCGGGCCACGAAGAAGGGGCTCAAGCGGAAGCGGACCACGAAGAACCGGGCCACGAAGAACCGGGGCACGAAGAAGGGGCTCAAGCGGAAGCGGACCACGAAGAACCGGGCCATGACGAACACGGCCACGAGGAAGAAGCGGGCCACGAAGAAATGGGCAACGATGATCACGGCCATGGCGTCTTCGATCCCCACTTCTGGTTCGACCCCATTCGGGTCAAAATCGCGGTTAACGAGATGGCCGCCCGGCTCTCGGCCCTGGATCCCGAGAGCGCCAGCGTCTACTACGTAAACGCCGCCGAATATGGCAAGGAACTGGACGACCTGCACGCCTGGATCCAGGAGCACGTCGAGATGGTGCCGCCGGAGCACCGCTTGCTGGTCACCTCCCATGACAGCCTCGGCTATCTGGCGGAGGCCTACGGATTCAATGTTGTCGGGCTGATAATACCGTCCCTGGGGCCTGATGTTGAGCCCTCGGCGGAGCACATTTCGGAAGTAATCGAGGCGGTCCGGGAGAACAGTGTGCCCGTTGTCTTTGGGGAAACCACCGTTAGCGACAGGCTGGCGCAGACCATTGCCCGGGAGACCGGCGCGGAACTGGTCCAGCTCTACTCCGGATCCATGGACGTGGAGGGCAGCGGCGCCGACACTTACCTGGGCATGGTGCGGACCAACATCGAACGAATCGTGGAGGCCCTGAAGTGACCTCTGTCATAGAGTCCCACGACGCCAGCATGTCCCTCCAGGACGTCACCGTCGAACTGGACGGCTACATGGCCCTGAGCAACGTCACCTTCGCCGTGGGCGCCGGCACCCTGATGGGCGTGGTAGGCCCCAACGGCGCCGGCAAGAGCACCCTGTTCAACACCATCGCCGGCCTGCTCCCCGTCCACCAGGGCAGCGTCACCCTCAACCGGGTGGACCTGCGCCGGGGCGCCCTGGCCTACGTCCCCCAGCGGGACAGCGTCAACTGGCGGTTTCCGGTGAACGTGATGGACGTGGTGCTGATGGGCCGGTGCTGCCGGCTGGGGTGGTTCCGCCGTCCCGGCAAGAAGGACCGGGAACTGGTCAAGGCCTGCCTGTGCCGGGTGGACCTGTGGGACCGCCGCGGCGCCCTGATGACCGAACTTTCCGGCGGCCAGCGGCAGCGGGTCTTCGTCGCCCGGGCCCTGGCCCAGGAGGCCAGCGTGCTGCTGCTGGACGAGGCCTTCAGCGGTGTCGACGCCGGCGCCCAGGAAGCCCTGGTCGAGGTGCTCCAGGTGCTGCGGGACGAGGGCCGCATTGTCCTGCTGGCCACCCACGACCTCAACAATCTGGCCCGCCGCTTCGACCAGGTCCTGTGCCTGAATCGCCATGTGTGCGCCTGCGGAGCCCCCAACCAGGTATTCACGCCGGAGGTAATGGAGGAGCTGTACGGCTTCCAGTTCGCGCTGGACGGCGAGAAGTAGCGGCGGTTCGCGAATCGCCCCTACGGTGGTGACGGGGTTAGTTTCAAGCAGCGCGTTATTCCGGCGGAGGTTTGAACAATGGCTATTGGCAGACTCCACGGGTTCGAGGTTCCCGCCTGCGGGGAACGACGGGTTGCCCCACGTTAGAATACGTTTGCCCTGAATGACGGACAGTATGATTGACTTCCTTGTCGCCCCGTTGGAGTACAACTTCATGCTGCGGGCCCTCACGGGCGCCGTCCTGGTGGGCGTCATGTGCCCACTGCTGGGCGCTTACGTGGTCACCAGGAATCTGGCCTTCATTGGAGACGCCCTCGCCCACGCCGTGTTGCCCGGCATGGCCCTGGGCTTCATGGTGGGCATCAACCCAGCCCTGGCTGCCGTCCCCACCGGCGTCACCGTCGCCATGCTGGTGCGGGCCGTGAGCCGCCGCGCCGGCCTCAGCGCCGATACCTCCATCGGCATCCTGTTCGCCTCCATGTTCGCCCTCGGCCTGATGATGCTCTCCATGTCCACCACCATCAATGTGGATGTGGAGGACCTGCTGATGGGTCAGATACTGGGCATATCCCCCGGCGCCATCTACATTTCCCTGGCCATCACCGCCCTGGTCATTCTGGGGCTGTTCGTCTTTCACCACTGGCTGCTCTTCACCAGCTTTGACCCGGTGGGCTCCCAGGTCATCGGCATGCGCACCAGCGTGGTGGACTATGTCCTGCTGGCCCTGCTGGCCCTGGTCATCGTGATCGGCATCCAGGCGGCCGGTGTCATCCTGGTCATGGCGATGC
>DAOUHR010000101.1:0-10479 GCA_034428635.1 Dehalococcoidia bacterium | reverse complement strand
GCCGACATTCCCGATCTGAAAGATTGTTCCGCATTTGGGGACTCGCCCGAGGAAGCTTTGGCAGAAGTCCGCCTGGCCATGACAGCCTGGATTGACTCGGCAAGAGCGTTGGGTAAACCGGTGCCCGAGCCCAAGTATCGTCCCGTAATCTATCAATTGTAGGGTTGGCCTGGGTCCCGTCCGGAATTCCGGTGTGCTGACGATCCGCCCGTTAGACTGAGTCGGTTAGCTCATATTCTTAAATACCATCGGTCTTATATTCAGGGTGTCTGGAAGGCTCACTCCAATCTGGACTTGCCCCTTTCCCCTACCCTATAATTTCCCTACCTTCCCCAGGAGTTACAGCCATGGCCGTTTTCCGCCCGTTTCGGGGCTGCCGGTATGTCCCACAGATCGCCGGTAGCCTGGACGATCTGCTCTGCCCTCCCTATGACATGATAGGCCCCGCGCTAAAGGAATCGCTCCAAGAGTTAAGCCCCTACAACGCGGTACACCTCGAGGGTGGGGAACAGCCCGACCCTGTGAATCCGGAGGCGGGCTACCGGCAGGCAGCGTCCCAGTTTCGTGGATGGCTGGAAAATGGCGTACTGCGCCAGGAAGACGTCCCCTGCTTCTACCTTATGCGCCACACCTACCAGGACCAGGGCAAAACGAAGCAGCAGTTGGGTCTCTTTGGAGACATCCTGGTGGAAGAGTACGGGCAGGGCTCGGTGTTGCCCCACGAATTCACCCGTGAACCGGCGGTCATGGACCGGGTGGCCCTGCTTGAAGCCTCAATGACCCAGTTCAGCCCGCTGATGACCCTTTACCGCGACGCAGACAACGAACTGGCGCCCGTTCTGGAGCAGGTTGCCGCTGCCGCTCCCGACCTGCAATCCGTCGGCAACCCCCAGTGTAATATCGGCGAAATTGCGCTGTGGCGCATTGCCAACCCCGATCTCCAGCAGCGCATCACTGCGTTCTTCGAGGGGCGCCCGGTCTTCCTGGCCGACGGCCACCACCGCTACGAGGCGGCGCTCAGGTACCGCAGGTCCCAGCCACAATCCTCAGCCGATGCCGCATTTAACTACGTTATGATGTCCTTGACCGAATTTGACGATGCTGGTCTTCAGTTGCTCCCCTATCACAAGGTCGTCGGCGGCCTTTCGGCCGAGAAGCTGGAAGAATTGGAAACCAGTCTCCTGGAACTGTTCGAGGCCCGAGCAGTCGACCTGTCACAGAGCGGCGGCGGTGATGGCCTGGGCCGGTTGGTGATCGAAGAGGGAAAAGGTCGCCACGTGGTGGGGCTGGTCGGTCCGGAACCCGAACAGGCCAGGCTGTTGACCCTGCGCGATGGCATTGACTGGCGGCAGTGGGGTGAACTGGCTGTTTCCGAGGCCTGGGTGTTGGATGAACAGGTCATCAAGCCCACGCTGGGTGATGATGCCCTGTCCCGCCACGTTGATTACAGCCATGACGCGGGCCGCACCGCCGGCATGGTCAGCAATGGCGCCCAGCAGTTGGCTTTCCTGTTGAAGCCTTTTCCCATGGACGCCTTCGAAAGCATCGTCGGTGGCGGCCAGCGGCTGCCCTCCAAGTCCACCTTCTTTTACCCCAAGCTGCCCACCGGCCTGGTAATAAACCGCCTGGACGGGACAATCTAGGGAACCACAAAAAAATCCCTTCCCCCTTGATGGAGGAAGGTTAGGATCGGGGGAGGTGTCCCGCCCATATTATGCTTGTCGATGTATTCCCTGGATGGGGGAAGGACAAGCTGGGGGTGGCAGCCCGCTAATCCGGAACTTGCTAAGGGCCCCCTATCTCCCGTGCCGCTCCTGGTAACGCGACGTAATCACCTGTTCCGCCAGCCGGCTGTGTTCGGCAATGAAGTATTCCAGGCGACGTACTTCCGCCAGTCCCTCCAGGGTTTCCCCTTCCAACCGCATGCTACGCTTCAGGTTGGCCAGGGACCGCTTGGCTTCGTCCACCTGCTTCACCGATTCCAGCGCTGCTAACTCTTCCTGGGCCGTCTTCTTGATGGCCAGCAGTCGACGCTTGGTCGCCTCAGTGTCCGCCAGTCGCTCTTCAATTTCGCCCATGGACGAAAGGGAAACATCCAGCGGCGTCCTGCCGTATATAACCTGGCGTGGCAGTCGCTGCAACTGGGTCCGGAACTGGCTGATCAGGGCGTCAAGCTGTTGCTCCTTGTTTTGTAACTCCGCCAGGGTCATCCGGAGCGTAGCCATCGTCTGCTGCAACTGGGACATGGACATAGGAAAATCTCTGCAATTAAGGATTGGCAGCGTTGCGGTTGAGGTGGTTTCCGGTTCTTAAGGGTGGGTTCAAGCCCGCCTTCGCTAACCACGGGTATAAGTCCTGCCCGAAACCACCTGAGATGAATGGTCGCTGCTCTCGAACCTTAAAACCCCACCCTGGGCAGTACCCGGGAGAGGGCATCCAGCACTTCCTGAATGTGGTCCTCGGTAAAGTATCCCAGGTGGCCAATGCGGAATATGTGGCCGGTAAGCTTCCCTTGTCCGCCAGCCAGCACCACGTTTTCCTCAGTCCGCATCAACTCCATCAACTGCTCACCGTCAATGTGCGTCGGCATCTTGATGGCCGTGACCGTGTTGGAAGCGCGGGCCTCGTCAGTGCAAAGCAGTTCCAGGCCCAGGGCCCTTACCCCGTCCCGGGTGAACTGGCCGATGCTGGCGTGGCGTCCAAAGACACCCTCCAGCCCCTCTTCCATGATGTTCTCCAGCGCAACCCTCAGCCCGTACATTGCCGAAAGGTTGGGAGTCCATGGGGTCTGCTTCCGTTCCAGGTACTTCTTCGCCTCTTCCAGGTCAAAATAGAATCGGGGCAGGGTGGACGACTTCTGCGCCTCCCAGGCCTCATCGCTAAAGCTGATGAAGGCCAGACCGGGGGGGACCATGAATCCCTTCTGAGACCCGGTTGCCACCACGTCGCAGTCCCAGCCGTCAACGGGCAGGGGCACGCACCCCAGGCTGCTGACCGCGTCCACGATGAGCAGCTTGCCGAACTCCCCTTTAACCACCCTGGAAATAGTCTGCAGGTCGTGGGTAACGCCCGTAGACGTCTCGTTGTGGGTTACGATGACGGCCTTTATTTCAGGGTCGTTTCGCAGCGCCTGGCGAATACCCTCCGGGTCTATGGCGTCACCCCACTCAAAAATTATCCGCCGGGTATCTACCCCGTAGGCGTCCAGCATGTCGGCGAACCGGTCGCCGAAGGAACCGGCGCTGGCTGCCAGCACTCGGTCTCCGGGAGAAAGGGTATTAACCACCGATGCCTCCAGCCCGCCCGTGCCCGACGAAGTCAGGATGAACAGGTCATTTTCCGTCATAAAGACCTGCTTCAGCATCTCAGTGCACTCGGTTATCAACTCGAAGAACTCGGGTCCCCGGTGGTTGATCATGGGGTCCGACATGGCTTCATAAATCTCGTCGGGGATGGGCGTAGGCCCGGGGGTTCGCAGATTATGGGGTTGGATCCTCACAGTTCCTCCTGGTGCCTTTACGCCGGCCAGCTATCGCGCCAGCCGAATTCGTTATCTATGTGCCGATTTACACGCAAAATGCCCGCACAACGCTGGGCGTACAGCAAAGGATTATAGCACCTGCAAGAATCCCTCGCACACGGACCCTGTATCGAAAAGTGGGCTGTCGTTCGGATACTCTGTAACTGTACGGGCGGGTTACAGGTTCATCCTCGCCGTTCTTCGCAATCCTGGCAGGTCCTAACCTGTGTGTCTGACCTGTCCTCCCCCTTCGGCAGGAATCAAACTGCGCAGCACGCCGCCCGGCAACTCCTCAAACCGTAAAGGCAGGGCCTGCAGGAACACAGTTGCAGACCATCATGGCACGTCTCGCCTCGGATTCCCTCCAGCCCTTCTCGCACCAGCCAGGGCGCCAGCAGCAGCGCCGTCACCGCGTCCAGCCACCACCAGCCCAGCAGCGCGTTGGCCACCAGACCCGCCAGGAGCGTCACCGACAGCGCGGAGCAGGCGATGGTCTCCTTCGCCTCGATGGCAATTGACTGCAGGTTGCCCTTCGCCGCGATTTGCAGCTTCCAGATCGCAATCAGGGGCATAACCGTGACGGACAGCACCGCTAATACTATTCCCACCAGCGATTCCTCGGCCCCGGTGCTTTCCACCAGCGCCCACGCTGATTGAAAAACTATTGCCGCCGACAGGAGGATAAAAGTCCATCCTATGAATCTGACAACCCGGCGCTCGACGCGCTCCGCATACTTTTCATCCTGAATGCCCACTCTCCACAAAACCAGGGATGCCGTGGCCACCTCCAGGTAGCTGTCCGCTCCGAAGGCCACCAATGCAATGCTGCCAGCGACGATTCCCGACCAAATGGCAATGACGCCTTCGGCCATGTTATACAGGATGGTCACGGTGAGAAGGATTTTCGCGAATCTCAGCAATTCGAGCATCCCCCTGAAAGGTGGGGTATTCTTACATGAATCAGCCGAGGCAGTCCACCCAATTGCAGTTGCTAAGTACAGGGTCGAAACCCTCCTTGTGTGTCCAGTTTCACCCCCCTTTCACCGAAAATCTACAATACCCGCAATGGCCCATTGTTGACGCGATTGTCGCCGGGGACTAAACTGCTGAACTAGGCATCCTTCAGGCTTCACAGGAGAATGTGAGCTTATCATTAACACGAACGGTTACCCCATTTCAGGAGATGACGTAGCCCTTTTCATCGACTGGGAAAACTTCAAGATCAGCCTGGCCGCGGGCACCAGGTTGCCGAACGTTAGCGCCCTTAAGGAGGAGGTCTCCAACCACGGGAGGGTGGTGGTGGCCAAAGCCTACGCTGACTGGGTTACCAGATCTCCCGAACTAAGAGGGGCCAGCCAATTTATCATCGATCCTCCCGCCCTCTACGCCGCCGGCATCGAACCGGTGTACGTGCCCACCCGACTCCCGTTGGGAACTCCTTCCGCCATGAACACCAGGACCACGCGGGTTAAGAACAGCGTGGACGTGAAGATGACGGCGGACTGCATCGAGTGCGCCCATACCTACCCCAACATTGGTACTTATGTGCTGGTATCCGGCGACTCTGATTTCATCCACGTCATCAACTCGCTGAGAGCCATCGGCAAGCGTGTCATCATTATCGGCGTATCGTGGAGTACATCCCGCCGCCTGGCCGACCAGGTGGACGGGCTGATTCTCTACGATATTGACGTTGATCCTGAGCACCAGCCCGAACCGGAGCCCGCCCCCGTTGCTTCCGAACGCTCGCCCAGGTCAAACGGTGGAAACCGGCAGCAGCTTTCCGACGTGATGCGTCAGATAGAGGAGATAGTCCGTTCCGAACGGCAGGCTGGTCGCACCCCCCTGTTGACCTCCCTCAAGCAGCGCATTATGCGCCGCGTGCCCGGGTTCGACGAGAAGAAGCTGGGCTTCTCCGGTTTCAAAAAGTTGATGCTCCGCACTGCCGAGGAAGGCACTATCAAGCTGGTAACGGTGGGCCTGGTCGACTGGGTGATTATGGCCGACGAACCCGACCCTGTGGAATCCCTCCCCGAGTCCCATTCCGACAGGAGTTCAGTTGAAACGGTGGCCGCGGACGAGGAAGTGGTCCTCGATGACCAGTCCCAGCCCGAAGCCTCCACTGACACCGAAACGGCCGCTGAAGCCGACACTGTGGATTCCAATGGAGAGACATCCCCAGTAGAACTCGGCGACAGCCCTGCCGGAGAAGGCGCAACGGAAACGAGCGTTGAGACGCTACCAGTCGCCGCCGAAACCTTGACCGAACCCGATTCCTTAACAGTGGAACTTCCGACCCAAACGGAAGCCTCAAGCGATGCCGCGGAATCGGAAACAACGGAAGAGGTTGTGCCTCCGGTCCTGTCCCCCGGTCTGATTGCGGCCCTCGACGAGACTCTGGCCCAACTGGAACTCCCCCGGGGCCCGGGCGACGGTCAGGACGGTCGCCGCATCACCGACTTGGTCATCATGGCCGATATGCTGGAACACCAGGAAGGTATCACCCACGTGGCCTTCAACTTCCTGCTGGCCGAAATCTGTGGCGCCCTGCAGCAGGGTCTGGAAGCCGAGCACCCGGAAATAACGGGACGCTGGGGCGGACGCACCTACTCTCGCACCTACGTAACCCGCCTGCTCCGGGAATTGGGCGACAAGGATATATTCCTCCGGGACTGGCACCAGGAGCGCAACGAGGAAACCGGCCGCACCAGCCGCTTCCGCACCTTCAACCTCAATCGTATACATCCCCTGGTGCACGAAGCCCTGGTCAGCCAGTGGGGACCTGACACCGACACCGTAGTCCACGAACCGGAAGGCGCTCCCGAGGAAGCGCCCCCAGCGCCCCAGTCAGAAGAGACCGTCGGAGAGTTGACGGTGTCTACCATCGGCGCGGAGGACCTGCCGGACCTCGAGGCTGAGGCACAGGTGGAGGAGTCCACTCCCCCGCCGCCCGCGCGGCCCTCCCGTCGCCGCGGCCGCCAGCGCCAACCTGCCGAGGAAGCCTCGGAAGCGCCTGACCAGGCTCTCTCCCAATCCGAGACGGCGACCACCGGTACGGCGGAACCTGAGGCGGAACAGGCCGCTCCGGCGCCGCCCGCGCGGCCTTCCCGCCGTCGTGGCCGCCAACGCCAGGCTGTTGATGAAGCCCAGCAATCAGGAGAACAGGTCGCAACCCAACCCAATGCCGGGGAGCCCGAGACGGAACAGGCCGCACCTGAGCCGCCCGCGCGACCCACCCGGCGCCGGGGCCGCCAGCGCCAGACGGCCGAAGAAACCCAACAAACTGGTGAACAGGTCGCTGATCAATCCGAGGTGGCTCAACCGGAGCCGGCAGCGGTGGCGGTTGCGGAAGACCCCACCCCTGAAGCCGAACCGGCGCCAGCGGCCGTAGATTAGTACACCATCTTCGCTAAACATGAAGACAGGGGCGGGAGATGTTCCCGCCCCTTGTCTATTTCAGCTGCGGCTCCCTGCCAGCCTCCCCACCTTTTCCCACTGCTGGAGACTTTCCCAGTTATGCGGCTCTCTCAGACTTCGGCGTCCATACGTGCCCAACTCCCCAGTCCAGGATAGTGTTGGAACAATCGGACTTCCCCCTATAGGTCCAACGCTAGCGTCGTCCAACCAAAATTCCTTGCCCCCAGTCCCTCGGCCGTATAGGGGTTGTAATACTCACGGAACCCCGAAAGCTCAATCGCCTCGTGGGTCTTGGCGACTATAGTATCGGCCAGTTCCGGGTAGCCATGCCCCCGCAGCGAATGCGAAAGGAACCAGTTGGTGTTCACCCAGGTGGGCCCGCGCCAGATGAACCCCCGCGGGTTGCCCGGCATGAACTTGGGATTAGATGCCGGCACCGACGGCAGCGGGTAAGGCAGCCAGAAGTGCTCAGGATTTGACACCCAGTCATTGACCAGCCTTTCTACTATATTGCGTGGCAAGTCCGCCAGCACCAGCGGCATAAGTGAACTGATCGTCACCACCTCCACCTGCTTCTCTGCCACCCCGCAAAGGTCGAAGAAGGCCCCCGCCTTCTCGTTCCAGCACTTTTCTACCAGTGCGTCCCGGGTCTTGTCCGCCTCCCGTCGGAACTCCTCCGCCTCGGGGGCATCCCCCAGCATTCGTGCCAGCGACTGCAGCCCAAAGGCATAGATGGAATTGACCAGCACGTCCTCAAAGTGAAAGATGTCCGCCGCCAAAATTCGGCGGTCATCGCCCCGCATCGGTTCGTAGGCGGCATACACCTTTCGGAGGGCAGCGATGAAACCCTGGTTGCTCAGGTCTTCCAGGCCCAGCGCCTCGTCGTACTTGGGGGAACAGTCGGTCCCGGCCTCCTCCGGTTGAATCACGGCAATCAGCCCGTCCTCGTCCGGATCCCGGTGGTACCGCAGCCACCGGTAATAAGCGGTAAGCACTGGCAGGGCAGAGTTCAGGAACTCCTCATCCCCGGTGGCCCGGTACACCCTCTCTACCGCGTAGGCCACAATGGGCGGCTGGATGGTGGCGCTGAAGTAGGGCGATGTCATCCCCACGATATTGCGGCTCAGGAAGTCCGGTTGCTTCTCCATTTCCCAGAAGATGATGTGGGGGATGAACCCGTCCGGCTGCGCGCCGCTCAGCAGGGTGGTCAACTCCGACTTGGCCTGCTCCAGGTCCAGGTGCGTCAGGGCAATGGCGTGAAAGCACGAGTCCCAGAACCACTGGAAGGGATAGCCCGTCAGCGAAGGAACCACGAAGCTGAACTCCTTCCCGTTCCAGTCGGCCACGCCCCGCCGCAGGTTGGTCAACAGGATTTGCCTTGCCTGTGCCTCCAATTCCGCCCGTTCCACGCCTTTGCCTCCTTATTCACCATCCACGATCTATCATTCCCGGTACAGCGTCAGGTATTTCTCCGCCACCGCCTCCCAAGTGTAGTCTCGCATGGCATACCCGCGGCCCGCTTCCCCCAGTTGCCGCCTGTAATCCGGTTCGTTCACCATTCGCGCCATTTCGGCGGCGGCGGCCTCCATATCAAACTGTGGGACCACTGCGGCCCCGTGGGTCAGTAACTCTCGATTTGCCCCCACCTCGTGCGTAAGCACCGGCAGCCCGCAGAGCATCGCTTCAAAATAGACCAGCCCAAAGGCCTCGTATTGGGAAAACAGGGCAAAAACATCCGCGCTCCGGTACGACTTTCCCAACCCGGTGTCATCCAGTTCTCCGGTGAATACCACCTCGTCCTCCAGCTCGGCCGCCTTCACCCTGGTCCGCAACTCAGCCTCCGCATCCTCATCCCGGCCCACCAGCACCAGCCGGGCTGGCGTCTTGAATCTCTCCCGTGCCCTCTGGTAAACATCCAGCAGCCAGGCTTGTCCCTTATGCCGGCTCAATCTCCCCACGCAGAGAATCGTTACTTTGTCCTCGAAACCGTCCTCATCCGTTTCGGTACCTCCGAAACCTTCTCCCATTGCCGAGGCCCCCCAACCCACAATTGCCAGTTTGTCATCTGGCACGCCATAGTCCCTGGCCACCTGCGCCGCTTCCTGCCTGGTCAGAGCGACAACCCGGTCCACACCTCGGCACAGCATCCGGTTAACGGGCTTAAGCCACGCCCGCGATGGCGGCAGGGTGTGGTACGAAGGTGTAAATACAAACCGCGCCTTGCCTCTCCGCCACACTTCCGCCCAAAAGTGACCCCAAAACCACCCATCACCAACGAAGTGGATGATATGAGGATCAAACTCTTCCAGGTATTGCCGGATTTGCCCGGGAGAAAACCATACCAGCGGCACCGAATAAAGAGGCAGCGACCTGCGGGGAAACCCGTTCAGCCGGAAAATGGAAACGCCCTCCGGGGTCCTCTCCCGATCCGGCCACTCCGGGTGTGGCATGGGAGGAAAGGAGTACTTGGTGGTCAGCACCCCCACGGCTTCAACCCCTGGAGACTCCAGCAGTTGGAAAGACAGCCGTTCAATGGCGCGTTCTATCCCGCCGAGGTAAGGTCTAAAATAGGGGCTGAGGAACAGCACCCTCAGGCGTGTACCATCCATCTCTTACCGCCGTCACCCTGGCGTCGCTCGCGGACCGGATTCCGGCCCTTGAAGCTGGTTTGGGCAATTCTAGGCCCGTCCGTATCCTGACGTCAATTTGGCGCCTGACCACTATTATACTGACTACCATTATAGTAGTTCCGAGCACCTGAAATTCCCTCGCCTTGTGTTATATTAGGGCTGAAACCACCGGGAGGAACGAGACCAATGCTGGCATTCCTGGGAGGGACCGGACCGGAAGGCAAGGGCCTGGCCCTCCGCCTTGCCCTGGCCGGAGAAGACGTGGTAATCGGTTCCCGCGACGCCCAGCGCGCCATGACCGCTGCCGAGGAATTGGCTGCCATGATCCAGGACGCGGCGGGCCGAGGTTCCGTCGAAGGCGCCGATAACTCCGATGCTGCCCAGCGCGCCGACGCAGCTTTCCTGACCGTACCCTACGATGCCCAGCGCCCCATCCTGGAGCAGCTAGCCGCTCCCCTGGCCGGCAAGGTCGTGGTCAACGTCATCGCCCCCATGCGCTTCGAGCGAGGCAAGGGCGCCATCGCCGTCCCGGTGGATGCCGGTTCCGCCGCCGAAGAGGCCCAGTCCCTGCTGCCCGACTCTCACGTCGTGGCCGCCTTCCAGAATGTCAGCGCCGAGGAACTCCAGGAACCTCACCATAATATGGAAGGTGATGTCGTAATCTGCGCCGACAACCCTGACGCCAAGGCTCTGGTAATGGCCCTGACCGAAAAAATACCAGACTTGCGCCCCGTGGACGGCGGCGGCCTGCTCAACGCCAAGTACGTGGAACAGATAACTCCTTTGCTGGTCAACATTAACCGCATCTACAAGGTCCACTCCGGAATCAGGATAACGGGTGTCTAAGTGCCGCTGGTTGAGACCCCTGGTCCAATAGAGAGGAATGCCAGGCTTGTCGAGAGTTCTCTGCTG
>DAOUHR010000100.1:0-3617 GCA_034428635.1 Dehalococcoidia bacterium | reverse complement strand
TCTATGCCGATGGGTTAGTGCAATTGTACTGGAAATTACGGGATTTGCCAGTGGCCGCTGTCGCACTGCAGCCTGCCCTCTGCGTAACCATGCAGAGAGACCTTCTACAGGAGAAAGTTGGCCATCCTGGACGGCGCCTGCCACCGCGGTGCTTGAAGGAACGCAACAGTCGTGACGGCCCGGAAGTTGGAGCTGAGCGCCGGATTGTCCAGCGCGTCCTGGCCCGACTCTTAGCCGGAGGGCGGCTGTTGACCCGCCATACTCGTGGACCCTTCCCTTCCGACGGCCAACGGGGATTCATCACCACCAACAGCCGCCTTGGGAAAAGGTGGCCGAGGTGGCTCCGGAGCGTCTTATCCATCTTGACACACCCGGTTCCCCTGAGAAAAGCTGGTGGTACTGGCCCTGGCGGCCGCACTCGGCCTGGCCGGTTCGTCCTTTGCTGAATACCGCCTGCTCTACGCCGTAGCTTCCTTGCCCCACACCGAGGGCGCCGCTACCCTGAATCTTGACTGTCCCACTTCGACAGGCAAGGCATCAGAGAGGCCGGAAGTGGCCTTGACCGACGATGCCCTGACTCCACGGGTAACGTTGCTGCTGCCAGGCATCCGGTGCACCATCCCTCTCTCCCCGGACTAGCCACGGGCCCACGGCGGCCGCAAAGGCGGGAAGAGCCGCCCATTCCAGCTAACCTCAAAATCATCAAAGAGTAGGCCGAGCCGGGGTAGGGATCGACTCGCTCATCATGGCAAGTTGCCGGGCGGTTCAGCATTACCCATATAGGCTCCATATACTCTATTGACTGCCATCCGCCTTTGATAGTATACTTTATATGTAATGATAATAGTATATGCATAGCTAATGCTTGAGGAACGATGGAAAGGCAGCGAACTTCCACACGGCGGCACGAACTGGTTCGGGACGCAGGCAATTGGATTATTACCCTATTTGCCATATTTGGAGTGCTCTGGGTGGTGGGAATGGTGTCCGGAGGACTCACCCACTTCAAGCCCTCTTTTTCCGCCACGGTCGACGTTATCTCCGCGGACGCTTTTGGCGACCAACGCGCCCGATATGACAGGGAGCTGTACCTGGAACCCTACGCCAACCCGCCAAAGAGCGAGGGTCGCCCTGAATCTCTGGAATCCGACTGGTAGGGCTCCGGCGCGTTTTTCAGCCATGGATAGACACCGATGTCCACAAGTGGTTTCATATAACCATTCGTGGACATCCCTTTCTCCCCGTGAGCCGATTGACGACCACTGCCGAAGCCGAAATCCGCCGCCGCATCATGGAGCGCGGCCCTATCTCATTCGCCGAGTTCATGGACGTTGCCCTCTACTGGCCCCGCGGTGGTTACTACTCCAGCACCGGCAGCCAGGAAGACGGCCCCTTTGGCCCGGGCGGGGACTACTACACCGCACCGATGGTCCACCCCGCCTTTGGCGCCCTGCTGGCGGTACAGCTTTACCAGTTCTGGATGCTGCTGGACCGGCCCAACCCCTTCTGGGTTGTGGAACTGGGTTCCGGCAACGGCCGGCTCTGCGGCGACATCCTCCAGGCCGCCACATCCTTTCCCGCCGGGTTTCCCGACTCGCTGCGCTACCTTTGCCTTGACCGGAACCATCAGTCCGCGTTTCCGTTCCCTCGCCAGGCATCCCCAATAACGACCGATGGTGCGCCCCTGCGAAATGTGCGGGGCTGCATCATCTCCAACGAACTGCTGGACTCCTTCCCCGTGCACCAGGTAAGGATTGAACAGGGTCAGCTCCGGGAAGTGTACGTAGCTCTCGAGCCGTGCGGCCCGTCCGGCGGGGCCCGCCTCGTCGAACGGCTTGGCAGCCCCACCACTCCCTCCCTCGAGGCCCGCCTGAAGGAACTGGACATCCAGTTATCCGAGGGTCAGACCGCCGAAATAAACCTGGCCCTGTCTTCGTGGGCATCAACCATCGCGGGCGCACTGGAGGCGGGTTTCGTCCTCACGATAGACTACGGCAGGATGGCTGAGGACCTGTATTCGGCGGAACTGAGACCCCGGGGCACGCTGGTCACCTACTACCGCCACACCCAGGCCGATGCCCCCTTCCAACACATCGGGCAACAGGATTTGACCGCCCAGGTGGACTTCACCTCGGTGATCAACGCGGGCAGGAAGGCCGGCTTGGAGCCGGCGGGCTTCACTACCCAGGCCCAGTTCCTGCGAAACCTGGGCTTCGATGAACTACGCCGCCGAGTTACCTCTACACCCTTTCCGGTGGACCAGGCTGTAACGAACCGGGCTGGCCTGCTGGCGCTGACCCGGCCCGATGGCCTGGGAGATTTCAAGGTGCTGTTACAGGCCAGGGCCCTGCCTTCCAGCGCGGCGGCATTGCCCCAATTGTGGGGCCTGACTCCTTCCCCTGAAGCCCGGGATGTGGTTCGGACTCTTCCCTTGCCACTGTTGTCGTCACTTCACATTTCCCTGCCCCAGGGTTGGCCTCAGCCAGCAGTCCAGGAGTTTATCCTAGACGATCTGATGTCCGGCCCCTTCGGGGATACCTAAAAGGGAATACCTGTTCAACCCGACTGACCCTGACATCACCACGCCCCCCCGCTGAGCCACGCACAAGCCCCCACAGTAAACCCCTTGAATCATAGGAAGTTTGTGTGAAACTTGCAAAGAATGTCTAGACTCTCCAAGTACAAATAAAGGTATAAGTGGGTATAATCCTGGGGTGGGTTCCCATAATCTCGAACAGGTGAGGTGGAGTGATGATTCAGCGGATGCTGGGCGCGGCCCTGTTTAATGCCCAAACATACGAGGAGATCGAAGCCGACACTACGGCGCTGGGCCAGGCCCTGGGCGTGGTGATTCTGGTGACCATCTGCGGCGCCATTGGCGGATTGGTATCGGATATCATCTCGGGAGCGTCGGCCCTGGGCATCATCCTGGGCCTGTCCTTCGGCCTGGCTTTCGGCATTGTCCGGTGGGCGCTGTGGGTGACGGTGATATTTATGGTGGGCGGAAGCCTGCTGCGGACCAGCAATACCCAGATAAGCTGGTCGGAAATGGGCCGCGTACTGGGCTTTGCCTACACCCCCGGAGTTCTGGCGGTATTCTCGTGGCTGCCTGTGGTTGGTGGCCTTCTTTGGTTTGCGGGGCTGTTGTGGACTATTGCCGCGGCTGTGATGGCGGTGAGGCAGGCTATGGACTTTGAAGGTACTGGCCGCGCCATACTGGTGGTGGTCATCGCCGGCATCATCGGGTTCATTCCCTGGCTCATTCTTTATGGTATCCAGTTAGCTTTTCTCGGGTCTGTCTAAGTTAAAGAGTCTTGGCAGCCTCGGGCCAATAACGCTGGCAGTCGGCAGTTAATGGCCCGTCGCTACCACTTCCTTCATTATGTGACACCCCCCGAAACGCCAGCCCCGGGCAATGGGACTCCGGCGAAGATTGAACCTGGGGAGTCCCGCCTCTTTAACCTGTGAACCAAGGCAAAACACCTTTTCATAATCAGGGAGAAGGTCGTAACTAAGTTGTCTGGCCAAACTACTCAACATTCGGCTCAATCCCGGGAACCTTCGGGTGGTTCGGGGAAGGTAAACCGTGCCATGGGCCGGGCGTCGGGAGACTAGTT
>DAOUHR010000099.1:0-47175 GCA_034428635.1 Dehalococcoidia bacterium | reverse complement strand
TCGAGTTCAGCGTCTTCTCCCGCAGTTGTCTCAGACAGCGTCTCCCCGACGAGGAATCCCTCTGCCGGGAGATTCATGCCCTGGAACTGGAACGGAACGAAGCTAAAGCCTGCATCAACTGGCGCTTCAACATTCTTGATGCCCGCACCAAGCTCCATCGACTCTATCCCATCAATTCCTAACTTGACCCGGTACTAGTGGACAGTCAAAGCAGAGATGACAGGTAAGACGATAGGGGGAGAGAGATGGTAGCGTTATAAGGGAAGCAGTGTAAGTGTAGCGGGAGGTGTGGGGTCCATGGTGCAGAAGAAGTATGACGTGAGGCTCTCATCGGAGGAGAAGAGGCATCTGCTGAAAGTGGACGAGGGCTGGACTGCGACTCAGGTGGCAACGGCCCTGGACATTTCCTAGCGGACGGTAATACGAGCCAGGAAGCGGTATGCGCGGGAGGGGTTGGAGGAAACGCTGCACCGGCGTAACCAGGCGAACCGGCACTGGAAAGTGGACGAACGAGTGGAACCTCATCTCATTGCCCTGGCCTGTACTACGGCGGCCTAAGGCCACGACCACTGGACCCTGCAGCTGCTGGCGGGGAAGACGGTGGAACTCTCCCCCTAAACCGGTCTGCCACTCTGAGTCAGAGTCGGGTTGCCCCCACTCAATGCCAGCGCGTTTCCCTCTCTCCATCTCACGCGGCTCCCCGCCGACCGTAGTACCTAGCCACGGCACCCCGTGCCGCGGCCTCTTTGCGCGTGTACCGGGCTGGCATGGTGGGAGACTCCCACCTTCCCGCAGTCATAAGCGCGGGCAATTCACAGCCGGAGGCGGCCAGGTCAATGGCCATGCCCACCCGGGGTGAATGCCCGGCGAAGTCTCCTTGAGCGCCAGCCGCTTTGGCAGCGGCGGCTATCCGCCGATTAATCTGGCGGGGAGAAAGCCCGAAGACAGTCTGCTCAGAGCCGGGGGCAGAGGGCTTGATACGTGATAGGGCATCCATGGTGGCAGGGCTCAAGTAAAGCACTGATCCCTCACCGATCTGGTCCGTCTTCGAGTTTCGGACCATCAGCCTACCGCTTCCATCTGCGGCCGGCGCCAGGTCTCCCCAGGTGAGGGCCGCTGCCTCGGAGCGGCGCAGGAGAGCGTCTCGCATCACTGACACCAGGGCAATGTCGACCAGCGCCCTGCGTCGGGCCCTGACCGGAGTCTCCATCTGCCCACTGGGGAGCGTCCTGGGAAAACTGGCCGTGGCCTGGATGGCCACCTGCACTTCCCTGGTAAGGGCCGCCGCCTGCTGCTGCGGACGGGAAATCTTGCGTGCTAGGCCCGCCAGCACCCGGCGCACTCCGTCGTTGTCGGTGGGGTCGGGGTGGCCCGCATCCTTGTGAATGGCGGCCAGGGCAGAGCGGGCCAACTTGACCGTGGCGATGGATGCGCCATCCTCGGCCCGATCCAGCAGATAATCGGCCACTGCCATCGGCGCGGCAGGCATAATATTATGACCCCTGGCCTGGGCCCACTGACGCCATAGGTTCCACTGGCTCCGGTAACACCGCCTGGTGGAGGCCGACCTGGCGCTGGCCATGGCCTCCTGCAGGCGCTGGCGGTCCACCGGAGCAGGCGGATTGGAGGACTTTAGAGCGGGAAGGGCGGTACTAGTTGTCAAAACATAAATGTCCGATAATTATGATTATAGGACAAAACTAACAGCCGGCCGGGGAAAATGGCAAGTAATAACGTTTCCAGTTCGGACAAATTTCTTCCGGCCATAACCCTCTCCCTTCGACGCCTGGGACCCATTTTCAGTGAGGTGAAATTCCAGGGGTGGGTGACTTCTAGACCCCGTCGGTTTTATTAACAGGCTAAAAACGGCTCTCAGACGATCCGTAATTTCAGGCTCCGCCGATGATCCCTGGCAAAACGGGACGTACTGGCAGCTGAACGTCGGTGGTCCTCTCCACAGCAATTGGGGCTTCCGCCCCTCCTCTTTCCTACCTTTGGCACCAGCAGCAGTCTCTCTAAACATTATTCTGCTGCGTCACCACTACTCTTAATGACCATTCGCAAAGGCAGACCGAAGCCCTTTGTGTGCTTTGGCCCATTAATCTGCCATATGCTCCCATCTCTTATATCGACGACCGGACTTGCCCAATCCCCCCTTGATCCGAGTTGAGTGTCGAATTCAACCAAGACTGCAAGCACGGTTATGGCTCCCAACACTTGGACAATTGTTTGCCAATACATATGTACAAGTCAACAGAAAAACCGGCGCTGGCCAACATTACAAACCGCCGCCAACTCTTTACTCCACCACCTAATATGAATGGAACGCGAAACTAGCAGAAAGACGTCCGCTCATCCAGTTGCGACAGACCCTTGAACATTGGTATCCTCGTACAGTAATACAAGTGTACAACGGTTTAGTTGAACTATTGTACCGTAGTTCTCATGGGGTGATAGCTTGCCCATCATCGCATTAGTAAATCAAAAGGGTGGAACCGGTAAAACAACCCTGGCCACTAATCTGGCCTGCGCCTTCTCGGAGGGTGGCAAAGTTGTGCTGCTGGATGCCGATCCCCAGGGCAGCGCCTGGGACTGGGCCCAAAGCCGGACCCGAGAACCGTTGGACGTCACAGTAGTCCCCGCTGAGTCAAGTCGCTTGCCCCAGCAGGCCAGGCGGCTTGCCCAGGACTGTAGTTTGTTGATAATCGATGGCCCACCCGGAATCACCCGTACCAGCGCTGATGCGGTGCGGGCTGCTGACCTTGTCCTGATCCCCGCCAAGGCAAGCCCTTTTGACGTGTGGGCTGCGTCGGACATTGTGTCGGCGGTGAAGGCAAGGCAGCAAAACTCCCGGGGCGCGCCATTGGCCGTCTTTGTCATCACCATGACCCGGCCCAGGACCAGGTTAGGCCGGCAAATCGATCAGGCGCTGGCTGACTATGACTTGCCCTCACTTAAGGCAAGGACTACGGAGCGGGTATCTTATCCCCAGGCGGCGATCGAGGGACTGTCGGTTCTGGAGACCAGGGACCAAACCGCTCGGAACGAGATACTGGCTATACGCGGTGAAGTAGAGAGGTTATTGCAACATGATGCGAGGTAAACCCAGCCGGGTAAGCGCCGGAGCCAAAGAGGCTTTCATCGAACAGGCGGCGGCAGTGGACACGGTACAATTGCATTGTCTCATACCTGCGGACATGCATAGGACACTGAGGGTTCTGGCGGCCCAGGAGGACAGTACGGTAACGAATCTAGTGATAGAGGCAATTGAAGGATTGTTGTCAAAACGGGATTAAGAAGATAACAAGTGTACTCCTGTACATGGCGACAACTATACTTCAGTACCAGCCGCAGTGCCTTCCTTTCTTTCGAACCCGGAGAGATTATCTGGGTGGAATGGAAATGCGATTTGGCCCCAGTTATTCGTTCTGACTTGGTTATTGTCGTGGAAGTTCGAGCGAACAAAATGAGGAGAGCAAATGTTCAAAAAGAGCCCAGCTACCACCGGTAGTGGATCTAAGAACACAAGAGCCTCTGCATAGCTACCATGGCTGTTGTTCAACATACTGACACTACCGGTCTATAGCCTGCTGGCGTGGGACAAAGGCTCTCCGGCAATTCGGACGTGGTGAGACCCGTCATCTTGGTTTCAACCGGAAATTTGGCAACCCCTGCACTCTTCTGTGCCAGCCTAGAGTTTGTAACAGATGGGCAAAAGGGTGGCTGGATGGGACCCGCCGAGGCAATATGACCACTTTGTGAGCAGCCAGGGGAACGTTTCGTAGACCTTTGTTATTACAAACGCTGTTGCGGCCCAGTTCGTGTCTGAGCTCTCATCCGTGACAGGCTTCCGAAAAATGCGCTGGAGATCAACCAACGCTGACTCACTCTGTGATCGACCTGCTGATGTTCCAGTTGCAGGTATCTACCGCCCTTGAAACTGCCCTCCCACCGGGTTGCTGGTCATTTTCCAAACGAAGCCGGCGAATAGGGAGAGTCCACGGATTAGGCAACCCTATTGGGCCCGCTTTTCCTGTGGAAAGGACCATGAACCCTAGGAACAGGATGCAGTCGGCCCTTTTCGGGAGTTAAGAAAAATGGCCACCTTGGATATATTCGCGAGCTTCGAATTCGACAAAGACAAAGACCTGAGCAACAATTTTTTCGAGCAATCCAAACTACTCTCACCGCACAGAGTGCGAAATTTTTCGCTAAAAGAGGATTACCCCGACAAGGAGTGGAAACGTAAAGCCAAGTCCGCCATTGCTGAGTGTGACCTGGTCATTGTCCTGGTTGGGCAAGACACGCACAACGCTCGCGGCGTGAAGATCGAAGTTGACATGGCGCGAGGCATGGGAAAACCGGTCTTTCAGGTAATACCTCAGGGAAGGCCTTACACCGGCCTGTCTAACGTTGACGACCGAATTCGCTGGAAATGGCCCCGCATTAACACCAAGATAGACGAAGTATGGACCAAGAGACGGCGCGGATAGAACATCTGAAGTTGATCCAGGCGGTTATAGCCAGGCTGGCGCGGCATTCCTTTGCGGTTAAGTCGCTGGCTGTTGCCGCCGCTGCCGCCCTAATAGCCTTTACGGCCGCAACAGAAACCC
This sequence comes from Dehalococcoidia bacterium, assembly GCA_034428635.1. Classification (GTDB taxonomy): domain Bacteria; phylum Chloroflexota; class Dehalococcoidia; order Lucifugimonadales; family UBA3495; genus Bin22. The sequence goes on along the minus strand of DAOUHR010000099.1, from coordinate 42,562 downwards.
CGCTGGCTTTGATAGGAGGCGCTGCCCTATTGTCGTTATGGTGGCTCGACGCCACTTACCTCCGGCAGGAACGGCGCTTCCGCGGCCTCTATGACTACGTCCGAGCAGAACCGGCGGCGGCGGTCGGGGCACCCCAGTACTTCAGCATGGACCTATCAATCCCTGGGAAACGCGATGAGGGCATACTGCAGGTGGCGGTCAGACCCAGTAATTTGTTGGTATACCTACCACTTCTGGTGTTGATTGGGCTTTCGTCTCTGGTGGCAGTAGGCTAGTTGTTGGAGTTCTCCTTGTCAGAGCATCACCTCTCCATAGAAACTTAGTGGCTTGCTCCCGCCAGAGTGCCTCCAACTAAGTGAAGGGGACTCTCAATAGAAGCCAGTGGTTTAAGGGTGAAGTAAGAGTATTGGTCGAGGGAGATATTGTTCCTATGCTGACATTCGAACCGGGCGTCAAGTACAGCAGACCCGACGTCAAGTAACTGGCGGGATTGCCACGAGGTTCCAAAGGAGGTAACTGGGACACCGGAATCGTGGAGCATGATTCCGAGTTCCTGATATTTGCCAATGTTGGGGACGCTGGGCGGACCGGCCACGATTACAACAACGGCTGGGTGGGAAACCGGTTCCGGTGGTCCCACAAGACTGGTTACCATCTTAGACCCCAAGTGTCCAGCGGTTATTGGATCCTGGCAAGAGGATTCACCTTTTCTGGCGGGAGTCCAACTCTGCACCCTTCGAATACGCTGGACTTGCCACACCGGTTGACGCGCAGGATAAGGTTCCCGTGGAAATCCTGTGGGAATTTGGCCGCGCCCAAGACAATGGGACATTCTTTCAAGGTCCCGACGACGTGCAATCGGGTGAGTACAGCGAAGGCGCTACCCATCAGGTGTCGGTGAATGTGTACGAAAGAAGCGCTAGCGCCCGCCGAGCTTGCCTGGACTACTACGGGACTAAATGCGCCGTTTGCGATCTAGATTTCGGTGAAGCCTATGGGCCAATAGGAGAGGGCTACATCCACGTTCATCACCTGGTCCCCCTGGCCGCCTGTGGAGAGGGTTACAAAGTCGACCCAATCAAAGACCTTCGGCCCATTTGTCCCAATTGCCACGCGATGGCGCACCGGCGCAACCCTCCCTATTCCATTGAAGAGCTGCAAGAAATGGTGCAACACCGATCGGCCGTAAGCAATGAGCATTAACGGGAGAAAACTACAATCAAGGCGGTCCGTTTGCTCATGGCGGATAGCCCATTCCGTTAGGATTCGCATGTGGTGAAACGACATGAAGACAACCTGGAAGGTCAATCCCCTTTGGGTCGGCCTGGCGGTAGCCGCCGCTGGGGCTGCCGTAGCCATTGAGGGAGCCCTCAGGTTCTCGGTGCCAATCGCCATCACCGGCATCGCCATGACGATAGCGGCTCCGGCAGCATGGGTTCTCTGGTCTATCACCGGAATCTCCAAAAAATTGGGCTTCCACCTTCATCCGCAAGGTCGGAACCGGCAAATGGCGGGTCAACCGGAGGAAACCCTATCCGAAGAGGAAGAAAAAGTAAACCCTTGATGAGGATGGGTTTTACCGGGCCGGCGTGGCCCCGCAATGAGAGGTCGGGCATAGCTTGCCCGGCCTCTCTGGCCGTTTGGTGTTTTGGCACAAATCATGGTCTCAAGAATTTGTTAAGGGAACGGAATAGTCCTGGCCAGGCCCCTCTTTTTCAAGCGCCGCGACCCGCTGGTTCAGGTCGTACGGACCGCCGGGGTACGCACCGTCGAATTCGGGGTCCGAGCTGGTTCAGGCGACTACGGCCGTCAGCAAGGCGATTAAACCGGCCAGTGCGGCCATAGTTAGAATGGGCTTCTTACTTCCTCGTGGCCCCTCAGTAGGTATTCTGAATTGGCATGGGGGTACCGTTTCGGGTTACTGTGGGAACGGTGAGTAAGGGTTTGACGCGCAGGATTTGTGCTTACCGCCACTTGGGTTACTACGTCCAGTGAGCGGCATTCCCGGCGGCTGGGTTTGCACAGGAGCGCCGCGTTCCCCGGTCTCCGGCCGTTGTTGTCTGTCTGTTCAGCGTTGCCCGGTCAGGGTGGCGACGGCGACCATCGAGCGTTCCTGGTGCGGGGTTGCGTTGAAGTCGATGATGGCCTGTTCGGCCCGGCTGATGCTGTTTACGGCCTGTTGCTGGGAGAAGCTGGCGTTCGGATTATAGTCGGCTTCTTCTCGTTGGTTCTTCATGCCGTCAATGATGACGGCGAAATTGCGTACTGGTTGGCTGAAGAGGTGGGGCCAGTTCTGCAGCATGCTGCCGGCCCGGGCGTTCCTGAGGGACCGGTAGGTTCTAGTCCAGTCATCTTGGTTAGCTGGTTTTCTGGCGCCCACTATGAGGTCGGCGTTGGACGCTGCCAGGGCGTGGAACATGGCATAGTAGGCCGTGCTGACGGCGCGGCGCAGGTGTTCCTTGATTGGTTGCCCTCCGGTCAGTCGCCGGCTGGTGTTGATGAGTTCTAGCGGGTCCATGGCTCTCCCAGCTGGTCGGCCTCGTTGGCCGGGACGTAGGAGATGGGCAGGGTGGCCTCGATCCCCATGCTTTGGAGTTCTTCCATGATGTACGGATCGAAGGAGTTTGGCAGGGGAATGTCCAGGTCCTGGGAGTCACCTTTGTAGATTACCCACACCATCAGGAAGAAGTTGTCGTACATGTCCGTGATGGGCTTGGCCCATACCTGCTGGAAGGGTACTTAAAAGTTAAGGTGCTTGTTCGGGCGATCCAGGATTAGTTCCTGGCCCTGTTCGGTCAGCTCCGCGGTGATGGTCATGTTCTGCTCCTTTGGTGTTCCGTTGGTGCTCATGGTAATTGGCTTCAGGGCAGGGGGTCACTGGGCCATTACCACTGTCACTCATTGGGCACTTGCGTAGTATCGCGGTGGTTTCACATCATGGAAAAACGACTTTTCTGCAAACGAATGGCTAACTTCATCCGATTGAAGTAGCGCCAGAAGCACTGTGTATATTCCGGGTTCTCCAACCACGTTCGACAGGTCCGCAATCACTTGAAAGCCGTTCCCATCAGTAGCCCACTCGTCTGCTTCGACGAATTCGATATTGATGTCGACTTCTGTCTCCCTTACAGCCCTGTCCGCCCTGTCACTCAGGCGTTCCACGTCTTCCACGGAAGTAGGGGATGGAACCTTTCCGCTGATCCTGTAGGGATCGGGACAGGTTTCCAAATTCTCCCGAAAGCTCAGTGCTTTGTCCTCATATCTCCTTCCCGGTGGCGCGGGTTGCCTTATCACCACGATGGGGTCTCCCTGGCTGTAGCAGCTCGTTCTTACCAATTGGTTAGGGCGTAGTCGGACCAGTGGTGAGTCGTAGTAAATGAGTGCCAATAGTTGATAGTCGCCGTCGAAGTCCGGCAGTTCCTTGGTATGGCCTTCCATTTCCAGAACCCCGTCCTTCAATTCCGGCCCTTTGCTAAACTCAACGAAGTCGGTCTCAAATTGCTGGACAATGTTGAATGCCTGTTTGTTCCAGGAGACGCCGGCGTTCATGACGGAATAGTCCGGCTCCAACAAAGTTTCCCGGTGCCCTGGGCTGTCCAGCAGTCCCTGGACGGCGTCTTCTACTGCGGTTTCAACATCGTGGTCGAACAGAAGCGACCAGGAAAAGGCACCTTCGGTTTCGCCGTCTACGCAAGTGAAGTAAGTCGCTATGTTCTCGGCGTTGTGGTTTGAGCCGCCCGCCAGAGAGTACCGCATGTAGGGCTTCAAGCCGTATCTGTCCCAATGGCTGGTCGTGCATTCCTCCACGCCCTGCTCGGCGTGAAGCTGTGCCGCGACGTTTGTCCCGAGAGTTACAGGGGGAGCGCCGGCCTGGCCCCGGGCCTCGTTGACCAACTCCAGCATGTAGTTCTTGGCTTCCAGGTTTCGCTTGTAGACAGGGGTGGAGGTGGTGTCGGGTTCCGGATAGTAGCTAAACTCCTCATAGCCCCCTAAGATCAGGAGGGCGCCAACAACCAACCCCACTCCCAAGACCCACTTCCCGAGTGTCGACAACCCTCTGAATAGCTGCTTCAATGGGCTTGGCCGTCCCTGATCCAACGCCAAGCCGCACCTTATGCAGTAGTTGGCATCGCTCCTTGCCAACGCTCCGCAGTGGCAGCAATGGATATTCGAGGTCAATTTCACGGGCCCAATCTTAACCTAAAGATGGTCTCAAGATCCCTGATTGAGCTGCTGGTATCCTGTTAGCGTCGGCAGTGCCCTGGGAGCTGGGCAAACATGCGGTGCGAGGAGATGCAGAGTTGATGAACAGGGTTTGTATAACTTGCAATGGCCGCGGGCGAATAGCCCGCGGCCACGATGGACGGCAAATCCGTTGTCCGGTCTGTCTGGGCTCCGGCCGGGATGGGCAGTCGACGGGGCGGTCCGGCTCGTCTTCGTCCCGCGGGCGACGAGGTGAGGGGCTCCCTACGGAGATCAATGAAAGGCAGGGTCGCGGGAGCCGGTCTTCTGTGGTTGGTGATCCGCCCCGTCGAGGGGGCGGGTTTCGTCCCCGTCCTCGGCTCCGTTCGGTTACTCTCACGGGATTCTTGCGCATCGTCTGGGAGTGGATCCTGGTCGCATTTTGGTTCCTGGCTGGGATGTTGGGCGGCCTCGTTGTCGTCCCAGGTACCGGCGATTTTGGCGAGGCCCGCAGGGCCATCATTAGCTGGTGGCGGGTAGCGCTTATCTGGCTCGGCTTGTTGTTCGTGGTCATCGGAGTCCTGATAGTGGCGGGCTTTATCGAGACGGGCTTTCTACCCTGGCAGTTCACGGTGCCGGAATGGTTCCAGAGTTGGAGAGTTCGGACACTCCCTTGGTAGTTGCGAGGCCTACTCTGGCAACAAGGTGAGGACCATTTTGATTCTGTAGGTGCCTCGCTCTCAATATTCTGCAAGGGCCAAGGCGGCTGTAGCTCGCCTGACGAGCCGGTATTGGTCCCTGGTCATTTGTTATTCGTCCGGTTCAAATTCGTCAACTACCGCATTAAGGTCAATCCATAGAACCGTAGCAGCGTTGACAGGCAGCAATTCAATTACCATTCTGTGTCCTTCACTGGCTGATAATGCTGTGTCCTCGCCATTGAGGACGGCAACCACGTCTTCTAGGGCGTCCTCTGTCGTACCCAGTATGACGTAGCCTCCATCGATCACGTACCCGGGTTGGTACGTGGTTTGCACCCTGCTCGTGGATAGGTCCAGCAGGCGGGCTGGATTTTCCGCGCCCACGTTGGCAACGTCTGTGTCCACGTCGAATTCCCTCCGCAGCCAAGTAGCAATAAAATGCATTATTGAAAGTCTGACTCAAATAGCTTGCGCAAGCGAGAATCGGTATCAGGAAGCTGCGCTGATCAAGCCTTAGCCCGCGACTTGCTCGCGGCGGCGGCCCTCTGTTCGCGTGTCAAGCTCTGGCATGGCGGTTGACGGTCCCGGACACCTGCTGAAATGGCTCTTATTGTTTGGGAATTTCTGGCGCAACCCGGAGATCGTTCGGATTTCCGTCCATGTCAAAGCCTTACCTGATTCTTGCAGTGTCTTCTCTATGGCAACCTTGAAGACATCGTAAGGTTGATTAGTTTGAGAAGGCGTATCCCAATATGGACTCTTGCACTTTGGGCATACCCTCGGTTCTTGGTCAGATTCGCGCGGCACCCACTCGTGGCTGCACCTCTCACATCTATACCCGAGCAGTTTGGTCCTCGCCATCGCTACCTCCCAAAGAGGTATTGCCAGTAGTATTGTGAATGAAAGTCTCCGGAGTCAAATAGTCGTTGCCATTCCCCGCTAGCATTACAACGACAGTTGGCGTGATAAGATCAGTGGGAGGTTGGGGAAGGCTTGATCGGGTGAGGCAGGGAAGTGGATGCGGCGGCTTTCGAGCAGGTATATCAGGCCTTTCAGGAGTATCACGCTTACTTCGCTGGGCTGTTTGGCCGCGGGGAGACCCGGGAGCGCAGCGGCCATTTTCTGCAAGCCCTGCTGGTGCAATCCGGGGAGCGCCGAAACGCCGAGAATCTGTCGGAGACGGTTCCCGAGTCGGCTCGGGGGATGCAGCGGTTGCTCACCGACTCTCCCTGGGACGATGACGCTGTCATAGGGCGGCTGCAGGAGTACCTGGCTCCCAAACTGGAGCATCCTGAGGGCGTGTGGCCGCTGGACGGCAGCGACTTTCCCAAGCAGGGGAGGAAGTCGGCGGGAGTGGCCCGGCAGTACTGCGGCCGGCTGGGCAAGGTGGCCAACTGCCAGGCAGGGATGTTCCTGGCCTACGTAAGCCCGTTGGGCCGGGCGCTGGTGGACAAGCGCCTGTATCTGCCGGAGAGTTGGACCTCGGACGAGGACCGTTGTGCGGCGGCTTGGGTTCCAGAGGAGCGGCGGAGCCACCGGTCGAAGACGGAGTTGGCGTTGGAGCTGCTGGAGCGGGCAGTGGACCTGGGCCATCTGAAGGCCGGGTGGATCGCTGCCGACGACGCCTTCGGCATGTCGCCCTCCTTCCGAGACGGGTTGGCAGCCCTGGGGATGAAGTACGTTCTGGACGTACCTGCCGGCTTTACCGTGTGGCCGGTGGAGCCCGAGTGGACCCCTCCGGTCTACCAAGGACGGGGTGGCCCTCCCAAGCCCAGGCTGGTGGCCGGACAGCGGCGCACCATGGAGCAGCCGGCTGCTTCCCGAGGATGCCTGGCGGGAGATAACGGTGGCCCAGGGGAGTCAGGGGCCCAGGATTTACCGGTTCAACGCCCAGCGGGTGCGGGCCACCAAGAGGCGCAAGCCCGGCGAGGAGGTCTGGGCCGTCTGCCGCCGGAACCTGGACGGCAGCGAACCCCGCTATTACCTGTCCAATGCTACGGAGGATACGCCGTTGGAGACCCTGGCATACGTGGGCGGTTCCAGGTGGCGCATCGAAACGGAGTTTGAGACGGAAAAGGGCGACGTGGGGATGGACGAATATGAGACCCGCACTTGGGCAGGCTGGCATCATCACGTGGTCCTGTGCCTGGTGGCGGGAGCCTTCCTGCTGAGCCTGCAGCAGGCTTGAGGGGAAAAAGATGCCCCGGATCACCCGTCCCCAAGTCTACAGGGTAGTGCGGTAGATGCTGCCCCGGGACCGGTTCGGGCCGGATGAACTGCTGCGATGGCTGAAGCATACGCAGTGTAGCAACGAGCGAGCCGGCCGCTCCCACGCCAAGCGCTGGTCCGCTTTGTACGCATCTCGGACTGTCCCACCTTGAACTGTCGTTGTAATACTAGGGCAACGCTACATTTTCCTGCCCCTTGACGCCGCCGGTCACAATCCCGTTACTCGGCTCAGGAGCGGCATAGGTTCAGCTGTAACCGGCCGCAGTGGGCAATATAGTGCTACGTCCGAAGTGGGTATCCGGGGTAACAAAGTGCCAGGACATCCCAGAATTGGACCAGAGCGGTGCAACACGCACCTTTGAAAAATCGCCTTTATTGACATAATATTAAGATCAGAACGCCCGCCCTCTCCCGGTGAGTCGCCCCCATGCCCCGTTCAATACACCCATCGGGACCTGGAAAACGAATAAACTTTGACTTCACGGGATAGACGGGTGGTAAAATACTGAATGGCACGGCGTGTTCCTAATGAGGGACGCCGGGCTCACGTAGGTGGGAGGTAAGGGCGGCTGTGTCCACTGCCAGTTCTCAAGACCGAGCCAATCAATCCCTCAACCTGATCATCAGCTCAATCCTTCCCGAGTTGCAGGGCGTCAGACCGGGCCGCAGCTCCAGGGAATGGACCTTTTACTGCCCATTGGAACACCGCAAGAGGAACCCGTCAGCGGTCATCTGGGTGGACGAAGAGGGCTGGATCAGCGCCCATTGCTTTGACTGCAAGCGCCACGACGAATTGCGGGAGGCGCTCATTGCCCCAGCCATCAGGCACGGCTATCGATGGCAACTCCGCACACGGCCCGTTCCCGTAGGGGAACAGGAGCGGCCAGATCGGGAAGGCAAAACCACTCTCAATGCCTGGAGACGGTCGGAACCCATACCCTCAGGTGATCATCCCGCCCGCCGCTGGCTGGGGCACCGTTTGCTGTGGCATCCGCACGTTCAGGTGCCTGATTCACTCCGGTGGATTCCGGCAGCATCAACTTTTCCGGGACCTCACACAGGAGCCGGGTCCATTGTCGCCCTGCTGGCCCCTCCCTCCGAGTGGGGAAAAGCATGGCCCAACCTCCCCAATCCGTCGGCCCTTGAAATCATTGCCATTGGTGTGGATGGGCTCCCGGCGCAGGACCGTCCCGCGGAAAAAGGCGGACTGTCCAAGAGAACCCTGGGAAGTAAACAGGGTTGTTGCCTGATCATTGGATGTCCCGTCCCTTCTGACCACCGATTTCCGGTCAGGGTGGCCGAGGGAGTCGCTGACGCTCTTGCCCTGGCCTCCCGCTTTCCGGGCCCGGCGGTTGCCACCATGGGGGACGCCGGCATGAGTAACGAGGCTCTGGCCCTCTGGCTCGCCCAGGGTCCGGTGAGTGTGGTGATACACGCCGATAACGACACTGCAGGCAAGGAAAGTGCCAGCAGGCTGAAAGCAGCCGTAACCGTCGCCGGGGGCCAAGCCAGGGCGGTGCTGCCGACCCACGGGAAGGATGCAGCGGACTCCGCAGCGCTGACGCCATTTCCCACCAGTGCACAAACCTGGCAGGCATTCGCTGATAGCTTGGGCGAAAAATACGGCTGGCCTCAATGGGAAGCCCAGAGACAGGCCACAATTCTGATGACAGCAGACCTGGAGCGACTATGAATGGCCACCACAGCATCTCCAGCCTCGAGGGAGAAGAGCTTCCATCTTCGGCACAGCAGCGGGCCCTGGAATTACTCCTCGAGCTGGAAGAAAAGATACAGCAAGGGACCCTGGACACCCACGAATATGAAGAGGCCCTGCTGGCACTGAAGGACCTGCGGGATAACACCGCCCAGGCACCGGCAGGATTCCGCCATCACCTGCTATCGGCAGCCACCAGTCCAGACCGTCCTACGCTGGAACATCTTCAACGCGCCATAGAGGGCGCCAAGCCCATCCGGACAGCCAAGTGGGGCGTCCAGCAACCCACGGCCAGGAAGTGGCTGGTCGAAGACTGGCTTCCGGCCGGCCGGGTGGCAATGCTCACCGGCGAGGGCGGTGCGGGCAAGTCCAGGCTGGCGCTGCAATTGGCAGCCGGCATAGCATCAGGAGGGAGCGGCGGGGCATGGCTTCAGTCCCCCAGAGACACACTCCAACTGGGAAATGCGGTCCCGGATGGAGGAGCCTCAGTGGTATTCGCCTCATGGGAGGATGAGCCAGACGAATTCTACCGCAGGCTGCACCAGATTTCGGGCAATGCCGCGCCGTGGGTGACCCCGGAGCGCCTGGAGAACCTTACCATAGCCAACATGATGGGAGAGGGGCCCGTCTGGGCTCCGGCCCAGGGCAGCCACATCTCCTCTATGGCCGAGCTTACCCGCAGCGGAGAGAGAATCCGAAGATTGTGCCAGGACCTCGGTGCCAGGCTCCTGATAATTGACCCGCTGGCTGCGGCCTACGCTAGCCAGGAAAACTCCCGGGGCCTGGTGCGCGCCTTCGTTTCTCACTGGGACGACTGGGCCCAGGCCAACGACTGCACCGTGCTCCTGCTGGCCCACCCACCCAAATCCCCAGCCTACAGCTACGCCGGGTCCACCGACTGGCTGGGCGCCGTGAGAGCCTTATGGAGCCTGCAGCGCGTGGAGCAGCCGGGCCAGGAAGACGCTCGGAAAGCCGCAACCTGGAGGCTGGATTCCGTCAAGGGCAACTACCGGGGTCCCACCGCCAGTGTCCAGTTGCGATGGGACGCATCAGCAGAGCACCTGCGGTGGAAGGTGGCCGGCGACTACGGCGAACAATCTGCTCGCGAGGGATATGATTATGACTCGTAAACACAAGAGGCCCGCCGAAGAGGTCCATGAGGAACAGGACAGCCCGCTCGACCTCCAGCAGCTTGGCAGCCTCTTCTCCTCCCAGTCCATCGAGGGCCCTGATGACCTGCCCGAGATGATGACCCAGATGGACGACGGGATGCAGGGGTCGATCCTGGCATTCGTCGAGACCACCAGCAAACTCGCGGACCAAGTACTGGAAAAAGGCGCGGACCCCCGGCCAACAGCATGGGAGCTGGCCAAGTGGGCCAACGGTCCCTTCTGCCCGCGGGACGCCAAGAAACAGCTGTGCGAAAGAATGACCGAACTTCTGGGCACGGAGATCGACCTCCCCATCACCCTTGTCGGAGGTCTGATACTGACCCAAGAACGCATTATTCCCATTCCGGAACTGCACGAGAAGTTCCGCACAGCGACAGACGCTGGCGAGAAGGTCTCCTGGCCCCTTGCCCCCCTGGTGACTGCTTGGCAAAACCCAGTGCGGGAAGTCCAACCCAACGACCGAAGCAAGGGAAGAGTCATTCCCAGCCGGCTGGGAATGGCCAATGGCACGGACAACCGCATGAACCGGCTCCTGTTCAGCCCGGCGGCGCATACTGCGCCCGGATCCGACGGCGAACAGTACGTGATGCCTGGCTTCGGACGCAACGACGGCTATGACCCCTCACCGGCTCTACCCCTGGCCCTATACGACCTGGGCGCCGGTCCCGCCACCAGCAGGGGGAAGGGAGCGCCTCTAGCGCTGCGAGTCTTTGTGGAATCCGTGCTCAGCGTCCCGATGCAGGAAAGGGAAAGGGGGCAACCGGTCGGACTCTCCGTTTCCCTCAGGGACTTCCTGGCCTGGCTCTATCCCAACCGAGTACCCAGCCCCGCCGAGTACTGGCCCAGGCTGATGATGGCCGTCGAGGCCCTGGACAGCCTGGATGCACGAATTCCACTTTACGATCCCGACACCGGACGCAACGAACTGCGCCGGGTAGTTGCCATCGGTGGTATTCCCACCGGACCCGGGGCATTGGATGAATCCGTCAGGATCATAGTCGACCTACCGTCCGGAACCGGCAACGGTCCCCAGGTGTCGGACAACCTGCGGAATTGGGGGGTGCGTTCCGCCCCGGCATACCGCCTGTTGATCAACCTGGCATTCCACTGGTACAACCCGGGAGTGACCATCGCCCCGGTCGGCCAGGGCAAAGCCAAGCGTTGGCTCCAAGTAAATGATCCCGACCGTTACCCCGAAATCAGCGACCGCGCTCTCACCTCCCTGGCATTCCCTTCGTCCGCGGTTAACAACCGTAGAGTGCTGACCCAAAGAGCAAAGGAAGTTGTTAAACTGCTGGAGCAGGCTGGCGAACTGCGCACTATAGGGAAGAAGATCCTGCCCCCTCTCAAGAATGTGGAAAAGGCCTGACCGTTCTTCGCCATATTGATTGAGCCCTGGGGCTTGGCTGCTCCTGGCAGGCTCTACAGTGCACTTTCACTCCTACGCCTGCAGCGTCAAACCCAAACACATACTCCCAGGAAGAAATTAAACATCCGAGCTTACAACAAAGGTACAAAATACAACAGTAGCTTTGTACATTTGTTTTTAGTTACATTGATACACCAATACAAAACAATTCCGCTTCGTGACCACGAACTCCTCTATCCAAGTGTGTTCGTTCCATGAGGCACAAACAAGGCAACAGACCACGGCATCTGCAGAGCTTTACAATTGTAACGTCAACAGCGCCTGAGAAGACCTCTGGCGGTTCAAGACCATGCAGGACTGCATCCCACTTCTCAGGAAACTCCCGGCCAGGCCCACCCAATAGCAGTCAGTGAGACGCCGTGAAACTTCGAAATCCTGTTCCAAGGGGACGCGGGGGAGAGGCCGGCAGCCGCGGATGAATAGCGGACCTGGTTTCACGGTGAACCCAAATCGGAAAAGGCCCCCGACTTCTGAACCTCGCCGGTGCATTGAACTTCGACCCGGATCACCTAGGCCGACTGGCCAAGCTCGACCTCATCTTTTTTACCTTGGAATGAATGTACCCACATGGAAGAACCTGCTGACCCGTCCCAGGGCCCACCTAAGGAGACCCGAGCATCAGACAACGTATGGCCTTTTATACTCCAGGCATAGAACGTCAGCTGAGCACTTCCGATATAACTGGGCATACCGGCACTGAGATACTGCCGCGTCCTGGCTGACTGATCTAACGGAAAAGTTCTGTACAAAGTCTGTCAGATCTGTACAAAGTCTGTTAGGAGCATTGTTAGCTGTTACGCACTACCTATCTGCAGCCTTCCCGGATCATCGCTCGCTGTTACGTTTCCAGATAGAAAACTACCCCTTCCGTCTTGGTTGGCGATTGGACATCCTCTCACTACCGTCGTTTGGTGTTACAGTTTGCAAAAAGCCCTCAGACTACACCCAGACAGGATGCCTCCACCAACGTTTCCGGATAGATCCTATGAAAAGACGCAAAGGAGCTGAATCTCAAGTCGGTCCGCGCAGATTCTGGTTCCTCGTTACGTGTTACTTCAGAAAGAGATCCCCAAGCCTGGGAACCGACCCGAAGCAAACAGTATCCAGGCACAAATCTTCCGAAACCACATACAGAAATGACGAACGAGAGGAGAGTTCCCAGTCCACTGGATATTGACGATCCGATGTTGGATAAGGCAGCAAACTGAAGAACCAACTTTCTGACCTGCTGGCAGACGTGGAGAGGGTCTACGCTAACTTCCAATCCTAAGCCTAAGAATCCAAGGAGGGCAGACCCGTCGCTGTTGGTTACATTGGTTGGGGACTTGAGGTCTATTGTCTTCGTCAACTCAAGGATGGCGACCCAGGCGGTGAAAGCAGCTCAACTACAACGCTACCTGTTACGGTCCAGTCAAGCTGCCCAAATAGGAAAGGATCTCTCTGGAGGTTTGGACACTTTCGGCTATCGTTGGATGTTACGTTTTGCCCGGTACCGGGTTACAATCTCCGTCGCAGCAAGTTACGTTTCGCCCCGTTTGGCGTTACGAAAAACCGCAGTACTCAGTACGAATTTCAGTCGGCCTACCCCCTACCCCTACCTCTACAGAGGAGGGGTAGGGGGATGACGATGGGGCCCCTTTATAATCCCCATCCTCATTTCTCTGGTTTTAATATTTGGCCTGTCTGGATGTGGGAGCAAGATTCCGGTACTCCCATTTAAGTGAAACATATCGACGGTTCCGACTAATATTGTCAGACCAAGCAGCTTGGAGACATCGGGGCAGAAGCGCTAGCTAGGTTGTACCTTCAGGGATGGAAGGAACTCTTGGAACGGTACCTGATCAACCGAAATGTCAATGGCAACCGAAGGGGACTACCCTGACTTGGATGCTTGGTACCCAGGAGGGCCACTACTCCCAACGCCCTGGGGCTCCCACCACCCCGCAAGAGGCCGCGGAGCTGCGCTGCAAGGATGTCCTTGACGCAGTCCGGGTTTTCAACCATCTCCACTAAAGCGGGCATTAGCTGCAGCATACCCATCATTTACGGAGGAACAATGACCAACAGAAACTCGCTCTTGGGCCGTTCCAGGCCGGCGGACAGGCTCAGCAAGAGGGATCGAGAATCCCTGGAAAGGTCAGCGGCAGACACCGCCCCCGAACCGCCACGGACGCAACCGGCACCTGTCACCACTTCGTCAACCCCAACCAACGCGGGCAAGGAGGGTAGGGTAGGCAAAAGCCAACTGAAGTTTCACTGGACCACCGAATGTCCCGCCTGCGGATTCAAGGTGGCCGGCAGCGGCGACCCCCAGCCAGGGCAGCGCCTGGCCAGGTGCGGCCGCTGCAAAATTAACATCTGCCTCAACGGAAAATAACTCCAACAGTCCACGATGACGACAAGGGCCAACCCCGGCACCAGATGCCGGGGTGCCAGTCAGGAACCTCAATTCTGAAACCTGGAAAAAGGAGCAACAATGGTAATAGTGACCATAGGCATCGGAGACCCCCGGGGCAGACCTTCGAGGACATCGAAGTGACCGTGGCCACCGGATCCAATTACACCGCCTTGCCCCGGGCCATGCTGGACCGCCTCAAAGTGCCGGTCAACGAGTCCGTTCCCCACCGAATGGCCGACAGACGCACCGTCATGGTTGAAGTGGGCGAAACGACCATCCGGCTGGAAGGGAAGCAGTGCAACACTCGGGTCATATTCGCCGAAGAGGGTGCTCCCACCTAGCCGTTGATCCGGTCGCAAAACAGTCGATACCCGCCCAGCTGCTCAGGTAGTGGCAGCAGAACACTGCCACACTCCGGATAGGCAAGTGAAGGCTCCCGTTTTACGCAACCCGCGCGGCATCTATCGCCGAAAGAATCGCAGCGTTAATCCGTGACCCGCCCCGCTTGAAACCCAGCTCCCGCCGCATCTCGCGTAGCAGCTCATCATCGGTACGAAGCAAAGTATCCGAGTTCAACCACTTGACTAGGGCCACTAGGTCACGCTTCGAGTATTCTGAAATTGGCAGTCCGGCCCTCACAGCAGGCCTGGGCTCTCGCTCTGAGTCCACCGGAGCTTCAGGCACAATTACCACAGCGGGAACAACGTTACTGGCTATCTCGACGGCCACGTCCGCGTCGTCCGCCGCTGTTACCGCCTTCCGCCACGCCTCCAACGCCAGGTCCGCCTGGCCCTCAGGGTCCCGGAACCACTCGGTGGACCAGATCCGGTGAAACCGCCAGCCCTTGCTCTCCAGCACCTGCTGCCGCAGCCGGTCCCGGTCCCGCGCCGTGGGCGCTGAATGATAACTGGCGCCGTCGGCCTCCACGGCCAGAACCATCCGCCCGGGCTGCTCTGGATAAGCGCAGGCGAAGTCCAGCCGGTAACCGGCGACACCGTACTGCGGGGTGACCGGTATGCCCCGTCGCTCCAGCTGGCGCTGGATGTTCAGCTCAAAGGCGTTCAGTGGCTCTTCGCTCAGGCTCCCGCCCATCGCGCTTCCGCCGGTGGCGGCAAACTCCAGGTACTGCCGCAGCAGCTCCACACCCTCGGCCGAGGACCGGCCCGGGTCCATGTCATGGTGGGAAAAGCCGGCCACCAAGTGAATCCTGGAACGGGCCCGGGTTATGGCCACGTTCAGCCGCCGCTCCCCGCCCTCCTGGTTCAGGGGTCCAAACCGGTAGGGCAGAGTGCCGTTGGCCGCCTTGTGGTAGCCCACGCTCAGAATAATCACGTCCCGTTCGTCGCCCTGCACCCGCTCGATGTTCTTGACGAAGAACCGCTCGTCCCGCTCCATGGCAAAGAAGGGATCCAGCCCGCGGTCGTTCTCAGCGCCGAGACGCCGGCGCAGGGCCTCCTCAATATTCTCCGCATGGTGGGACCCGAAGGCGATCACCCCCAGGGTCTCCTCGGGACGCTGCCGTGCATGCTCCACAATCAGGTCAACCACCCTCTCCACCTCATCAGGATGGGACCTGGTGGAACGCCCGGAGGTCGGTGGGAGGTCCAACTGGTGAAAGGTCAACGGAGATTCCAGAACCGTGCCCGGAAACGCCGTCAGGGCCTCGCCGTAGATGTGGTTATTGGAGAAGGCAATCAGCCGGCCGTCCCGGCTGCGGTAATGCCACCGGAGCATCTGTTCCTTGATGGGCAGGCCCTTCACCACGTCTAGGATGGACTCTATGTTAGCGATCAGCGCCAGGCCCTCAGCAGCGTCGTCAGGGTCCTCATCGTCGAGGTCCTCCGGCTCCTGGCTGCGGAAGAAGCTGGTGGGTGGCAATTGCCGGTCGTCCCCGGCCACGATTGCCTGTTTGGCCCGGGCCAGGGTGCCGATGGCCTCCGCCGGCGGGATCTGCGAAGCCTCGTCGAAGATGACCACGTCGAAGAGCTCCGTGTCCGCGGGAATCATCTCCGCCACCTGAAGCGGCGACATCATCCAGCAGGGCCTGAGCCCGCACAGCACCTCCGGCGCCTGGTGGACCAGCTGCCGCACCGAAAGGTGCCGGCTGCGCTTCACCGCCTCCCGTCGCACCAGGTCCCGCTGCTCCGGATACTCGTTCATGGCCGCAATGGCCTGCTGCGCGGCCTCACGCCTTATCCGGGCAGGATTGAGCTGCAGGTGCTGGGCGTCCAGGCGGGCAAACTCGTCGCGGGACCGGTTATGGGCCAGGCCGACAAAGCTGGCCAGCCGGGGCTCCTGCAGGCTCAGCTCGGACCAGACTCCCTCCAGCCAGGACGACGCAATCGCGTTGGTGGCCAGCTCCACCGGCAAGTCCCTTCCGACCGCCGAGACAATCTGGCCGATGCCGGCCGCCTCAAACCGTCGTTCCAAATCCCGTAACCTGGGCAATCGGCCAGCCACCTGCTCCTGGTGCACCAACCATTGTAGAGCGGCCCGCAACTCCGCCTCGGACAGGATCAGAAGTGAGCCCGAGGCAAGAAACTCGCCAATCTCCCTCAAGGACGCCACCAGTTCACTAACCAGAGCGTGCAGCTGCGAAACACCACCACCTTCCGGCACCCGGGGAAGAGAATTGGGCCCAAGGGAATAAATCCGCCACGCTTCCACCAGCCGCTCCGCCATCTGTACGGCTCCGTAAGCGTCATAGCCGGAGAGCCTGGAACCATCAACCACCTGTGCCTGCACAGCCCTCCTGGCAGCCCGGTACGGGCCCGACAGTCCAGCCGTAAACCGGCCGACCAGGCCGGACCTCGGCTTCAATACCCCCATGAGCTGAGCATGGTCCAGGCCATAAATTTCAGGTCGGAACCTCCGGCCATACTGATCAATTTCAACCAGCAGTTGCGTCAAATTCACCCATTCACCAACGCACTGGGGCAGGGCCAGTCCCAATCGCCCCGCGCCGGTCGGCAATTCCGATTGGCACCGGGCTAGTTGCTGCTGCAGGACAGCATGAATCAGATCCAGGATACGCCGCACTTGGTCGGTGGAGTCCGGCCGAACCTGGGCCCAGCCAGGATAACGCTCCGCCATCCACGGCCCCTCCAGGTCAATCCACTGCTGCACATCCCGCTGCAGCGCCCGCAAGCCCTCCCGGTCCAGGGCGTTCACCTTCTCCGAGGGAAGACGAGGAACGTTCCGGACCTCTTCAGGAATCTCCAGCAGCTGGGCCTGCACCTCAAAGGCGCTGACCTTCCAGGGCTCGCGCTGCCGGTGGAGGGCCTCGGCATGGCCCACCAGTTCTCGCTTGCGCTCCGCAAGGTCGCGGTGGACGTCCGAATAGTCCCGCTCCGGGGTGGAGCCAATCCGCTGCATGGCATCGGCAAGACCGCGGGAGAACTCCCTGCGGGACTTGAAACCACCGTGACAGTCCATGACCAGATCGGAAAGACCGGCCCGCTCCAGCCGGTTGATCACCACCTCAACGGCAGCCTGCTTCTGGGCAACGAACAGAACCCGCTTGGAGTTGGCGATCAGCGCCGCTATCAGGTTGGCAATGGTCTGCGACTTGCCGGTGCCCGGCGGGCCCCAGATGACCTCCGACTGGCCGGCCAGGGCCCGGTTGATGGCCTGATGCTGGCTGGCGTCAGCGTCTAGGACCAAATACTCGCTGTCCGGAGGTTCAGTATCCGGCAGGTCCGGCGGCGGGTCGTCCAGATGCTCCCCCAGGGCCTCCCGCGCCTCCCGCACCCCGGCAATGGCCGCCACCAGATCATTGGCGGCAAAGGCCTCCAGGTTCTGCTCCAGGTCCGCCACCAGGGGCAGGTTGTTATAACGGAAGTTGCCCACCACCAGCCTGGGAGTGATCGCTATCCCCTGCACCTGGGGCAGGCTGCTGGCCACCTGGCCCAGCAGGGCCACCACGTCGGCGTAACTGTCCGGCGGGTCCTCTAGGTCGAACTCATCGTCGTCCAGCTCCACACCGTACTCCGTCCGGAGCGTGTGGGCCATTATGGGATTGAAGTGAGCGTCCCCCGCCACCTGCAGAAGGAACTCGCGGTGGGCCGCGTCCGCGGGCTCAACCGTCAACGGCAGCATGACCACCGGAGCGTTGGGACGGGCGCCGCTTACGACGTCCCACGTGGCCAGCCCTACCCCCAGGAAGAGGATGCCGGCGCCCTTCTCCTCAAGATAGGCCTGGGCCACCTGGCCAATGCGTTTCACACGATTGCGAGCATCCGTAAGTAAAGAGGACCCATTCACCGAGGCCTCGGGAATGAGGTTCGACAGGCGGACCCTTCGGCCTGCTAGCAGGGAATCAACGGCAATGGAGTTGATATGGCCGCCCACGTCCCCCGGGGTTAATTCCAGGGTGCCGGTTTTCAGGTCCCGGTAGTAGAGAAGCGGGCTGCGAGTAGTATCAAGGAGCTGCTGCTTCCATTGGCCGGCGGCGCGCCGGAGGGCGCCCACACGATCCGATTGCTCGGGTTGAGAGGGAGAAAGAGTTGCCAAAATATCTCGCTCCACGCATTAGATATTCGAGACACGAAGAAGGCTCAAGGGCCAAAACCTGTCCCAAGTATAGCTTATGCTCCGGCATTTCGTTCGCAACCGCGCCTCGCAGTGCAAGGTGAGTACAGCAACAAGCTGTCGACAGATGCAAGCCAGAACCCAGGGCGGTATAGTAGGCGAAAAGCCAAAATCAACTCCACAATAGAGAAGCCAGAGGGCCTACGATCATGGGAGGCCGCCATGACCCCGCCAGTCTGCGACTGCCCGGAGCCGTGCGCCTGCTACGCCGAGGGCTACGCCCAGGGCAAGGACTAAGCCTACTTCGAAACGAACAACTTCGACTGGACCCAGCACGCCAGGGAATGCGAATGCCAGGGTTGCACCGCCTTCGGCAAGGTCCTGGTCAAGATGCTGGACCATATGGCCACCGGCGAAGACTAGGAGTGCCGGCTAGTCGCCTTTCACTTCACGTCCTGGTTGAACGGCAACCTTGAGATGGAGCAGCTGGGCTAAATGCAGCGACCCTAATCTCGGCCGCATCAGACCAGCTTGGTTGTTGCCGTTGGTATTGCTGGTAGTTGACACTCGCGAAGTCAGAGGTTCCCCAATTGCCGGAAGGCTCTCTGGAAGCGGCCTCAAATTTGTATGTATGGCTGGGCCTGATAACAATAAGCCGGGTGAGAATGCCAGGTAGCATATGACTCTGATAGAATCCAAGTCGAATTGGGATCTGAGGTTGGGTGATTACCACCTCATCAAACAGGGCTTTTACCCTACAGGGGCAAAGATATTGTCAAACGCCTTCGATATAGTCGCGCCGCGTGCCGACACGTTAATGGAATCCCTGAGAGCGACCGGCTACTCCCTACCGGATGCAGTATCGGATCTGATAGACAACAGCATCTACGCGGGGGCAAGGAACATCTGGCTAAATTTTCACTGGGATGGCGCGGCCTCCTGGGTCACCATTCTGGACGATGGTTCTGGAATGTCGGAGTCAAACCTGCGGTCTGCAATGAGGGTGGGGTCACAGAGCCCCATCGAGAGCAGGGCTCCCTCGGACCTGGGAAGGTTTGGCCTCGGGTTGAAGACAGCCTCAATCTCCCAGGCCAGGTCACTCACAGTGGCCACCAGCTGCGGTGATGGGGGTGGTGTCAGCGTGAGGAGGTGGGATCTGGATCATCTGGTGGCCACAGGGGATTGGCAGCTTCTAAGGCTCTCACCTGACCACCCTGGAATTCATGGGCTAGGGGAACTCCAGAAGCTGAACCAAGGCACCCTGGTGGTATGGGAAAAGCTGGACAGGCTGGTTGGCGATGTCGATGTCGATGACGAGCCGGCAAGGGGGGAGTTCCTCGGCTCCCTCCGCATACTTGAGAAGCATCTGGCCATGGTGTTTCATCGCTATATGGTGCAGAGGAACCGAATAGCGATCTGGCTGAATGGGCGTCAGGTGGAACGGTGGGATCCGTTTCTGACTGATAATGATGCCACTCAGAACCTGGGGACCGAAACGCTGGGAGATCCGGGGGACTCAATCACAGTCACTTCCTACGTGCTCCCCCACCACTCTCGCCTCTCAACAGAGGCACACCGCGACGCCGGCGGGCCCCTGGGCTGGAATGCCCACCAGGGCTTCTACGTGTACCGTAATCGGAGGCTGCTCGTGGCTGGTGACTGGCTGGGCCTTGGTTTCCAGAAGGAGGAGCACTACAAGCTAGCCCGCATTCAGGTGGACCTGCCCAACTCCTTCGACCACGAGTGGGATATAGATGTCCGGAAGTCCCGCGCCAGCCCGCCTCTCCCGCTGCAGGTCCACCTGAGGCGGATTGCCCGGGTCACCCGTAATCGCGCGGTCGAGGTGTACAGGCACAGGGGCAAGGCCATTTCCAGAAGCATCAGGGGCAACCCGACCTTCGTCTGGAACAAGAGGGTGACCAGCGGTAAGGTGCATTATGAAATAAATCGTGATCACCCCCTGGTGCGGGATGCCCTTGGATCCGAGTCAATTGAGCCGCCGCAGCTCAGACGTCTTCTCCGTCTGATTGAGGAGTACGTTCCCGTGCAGCAGATATGGGTGGACATGGCCGAGGGGGACGAGTCCCAGATGCAACCATTCGAATCCGCGCCGGATATGGAGATTCAGGAGATGACCCGATGCCTCTATCGGGTTCTCACTAGCTCCGGCTTGACCCACGGGCAGGCCGTGGAGCGACTTGGAGCGGCCGAGATCATAGGCAACAGGTTTGAGGTACTTGAGGCAGTGCTGGAGGGTCTGGCAGAGGAGAGCCGAATTGAGTGATCTGGAAAGGGCCAGGGTGATTGCCCTGACCCTATTTGGTGGACAGGACATTCCCAATGAGGAGGGTGTCAGGCAGTTGGCCGAGAGTGCCGCCAATCTGCTGATGGCCCAGTCGCCTGGGTCCACAGTGGATGTTGACGCCCTCACTAGGGAACTGGAGGCGAACCTGAATGTTATCGTAGACGACGGCTCAATTCTAAAGGGCGACGAGAGCATGCATGTGCCCTGGCTGCCACAGAGGAGGGCGTCAATTGAGTGGGGGTTTACCCGTCGTTACCGGCGGTACCTAATGGAGCAGAAGGGATGGCCGCTGGCTGCGCTCAGGAGATCGGACGACCTCACGGATCGGATCCTAGAGCTTCTGGAGGATCCTGAACGGAGTGGCACCTGGGACCGCCGGGGCATGGTGGTTGGAGAGGTGCAGTCAGGAAAAACATCGAACTACATAGAGCTGATCTGCAAGGTGGCTGATGCCGGGTACAAGTTTATAGTAATTCTCACCGGTACCACCAACAGCCTGAGGGCGCAGACCCAGCTCCGCTTTGACGAGGGGTTTCTGGGATGGGATACTCGGCTGAATCTTGCACTTAACGCCAGCAACAAGAGGGTCGGCGTGGGGACCCTTCTCGGAGAACGGCTACGCAGGGCGATCCCATCGACCAATGCCACGGAGAATGGGGACTTCAACCTCAGGATCGCCAACCAGTTCAATGTGAGATTGGGCGGTGATCCGGTCATAATGGTGGTCAAGAAGAACGGTTCCGTACTCCGGAACCTCACCAACTGGGCCAAGTCACTGCACTCACCGGATGGGGATGAGCCCATACCGGGCCTACCCCTTCTTGTCATAGACGACGAGGCCGACTTTGCCTCGGTGAACACCCGCCCTGTGAGCAGCGGCGATGACGAGAACCCCACAGTCATCAACGGCCGAATCAGAGATCTTCTGAACGCATTCGACAAGAGTGTATATGTTGGCTACACTGCAACGCCGTTTGCGAACATCTTCATCCATCCCGATCATGAGTCCTCCGGCTACGGGCAGGACCTCTTCCCACGGGACTTTCTGATAAACCTGCCGGTTCCCAGTAATCACGTGGGCCCCACAAAGGTATTCGGACTACCGGAGGATCCTGACGACGATACAGAGATCTCTGTCCCCCTGCCCGTGGTGCGTGCGGTCGCTGACCACGAGCCACACATCCCCAGTGTGCACAGGAGCAGTTGGCTGGTGGACCGCCTTCCGGATTCTCTGGCAGGATCAATAAGGGCGTTCATTCTGGTATGTTCTGCCCGCGCTGCCCGAGGGCAGCAAGGGCAGCATAACTCGATGCTCATTCATGTGACCAGATTCGTTGACGTGCAGGACCGCGTGGCCGACCTGGTCAGGCTGGAACTCCGCGCCCTCCAGGATAGGATCAGATATGGTGATGGTGCCTCCCTGAATCCCATCATGGACGAGCTGCGCTCGATGTGGCTTGATGACTTCGTTCCCACAACGCAGGAGGTTAGACACCTTTACCCGGAACTGTCAGCGGGCTGCGATGAGCTATCCTGGGCGGAGGTGCAGCCCCATGTGGTTGACCAGTCCCAGAGAATCCAGGTAAAGGTCATCAACGGCGCGGCCATGGATGCACTGGATTATTGGGATCACCCAGATGGGCTCAGCGCAATAGCCATAGGCGGCGACAAGTTATCCCGGGGACTCACCCTAGAGGGGTTGTCCGTCAGCTATTATCTCCGGGCCTCCCGAATGTACGACACACTCCTGCAGATGGGACGCTGGTTTGGATACAGACCCGGCTACGTTGACCTCTGCCGACTCTACACCACCGATGAGCTGCGGGAATTCTACACCCACATCACCATGGCCACGCAGGAGCTGCGTCAGGAATTTGATCTGATGGCGGATAGGGGCCTGACTCCCCAAGAATTTGGACTCAGTGTCAGAACCCACCCGGCTGGCCTGGCAATCACGGCCACGAACAAGATGCGCAATGGGACCCGGATGACTGTCTCCTACTCGGGGGATATCAGCGAGACCATCACGTTCGACAGATCCAACGCGGTGAATCGAGTTAACCACAACCGGATTGATAGATTCATCCGGTCGCTCGGAACGTCGATCGAGAAGACTGACTCTGGCAACCGTGTGTGGAGAGGGGTGCAAGGGGAGACTGTCGCCGACCTCCTGGCGGAGATGAATGTTCACCAATCGTCCCACAAGGCCCGTGGTAACAATATGGCTAGGTACATACGCAGGCAGAACAGTGAGGGGGGGCTTGTAGACTGGACCGTTGCACTCATATCGAATACCAGCGGCGACGAGCCGATTGAGGTGGGCGGGTGGATTGTTAACCCACTCAGTAGGACCCAGCACCCGCCGAATAGTGAGGATTCTGCAAGCGTGTATCGCATCCGCCGTCTGGTCAGCCCGACAGACGAGATGATTGACCTGAGCGCTGAGCAGGAGAAATGGGCACTTGAGGAGACTGTGAGGCAATATAATGACCGACGAACCGCCAGCCGTCACCAGTCCAGGCCCACCAGGCCAAGCGGTCAGAACATCCGTCGGGCCCGGGGCTTCAGCACCGGATTGCTCCTGCTGTACCCTCTCCAAAAACGGGACTATGGAGAAATGCCAATCATCGGCTTTGCTGTGAGCTTTCCCCGCGCCGTGCGCGATACCCCGGTTCAGTATGTTGTCAACACTATATTCTGGCAGCAGGAGATGGGCACTTGATCCCTGCTGAGATCTGGGCCCACCTTGAGGATGACACCCGAGTCTCCAGTGCACTCGGGCGCATACAGCGCCGGATACTGCCGACGGGCCGGCGGAATTTCCTCCTTGGGATTGAGGCGCCTACGCGGAGCAGGATGCTCATTCTCAGGGTCGCGGCGGCCTCGGCAGAGGGGCAGCCGGAGGTCCCCGACTCCAGGGGGGTTGTGGTACGGACCAGAGTTCTGGACACCGGTGTGGGATGGGTTGAGATCGAGTTGATCCTGAGGGACAACCAGCACAGGGACATATTTGACCTTCTGGTAACGGACCTAGTCGAGGCTGCCGAGGAGCCGGAGGACGAGAGGACGGGACTGTTCCGATTTCTGGCCAGGCTCACCGACTGGCAGCAGCTTCTCCGCAGGCTGGCACCCGGTGGTCTCACGCGTGAGGCCCAGCAGGGTCTTTGGGGAGAGCTCTGGACCCTGCGGGAGGTCGTCACCCCAGTCCTGGGTACATCGGACTCAGTTGGTGCCTGGCAGGGACCGCTGGGTGCGGACCAGGATTTTCATCTGGGTGGGGCATGCATCGAGGTTAAGACCAGCACCGCGAACCAGATGGATGCGCTGCACATTACCAGCGAGCGCCAGCTCGAGGCCCCTGAAGGGGTCTCAATCATGCTCCTCGGACTATCGCTTGATGCAAGGGTGGGTTTCGGGGAAACCCTGCCTGATATGGTCAGAGCATCCAGGGCCAGGGCCTCCGAGGCAGGCTGTCTCCATCTGCTGGATGATCGGCTTGGATCCGCCGGATACGATGAGGGAGACGAGGCTATGTACTCCGAGGTTGGCTACAGCCTCCGTCTTCTTCGAGCATTCCTGGTTGGGCAAGGCTTCCCCCGCATAGTGTCAGGGGACCTTTCCCAGGGCCTTGCCAACGTCAGGTACTCCATATCCCTAGCAAAGTGCTCCCAGTTCGAGTTGAGTACGGATATGCCGGGAGCAATCCTAGGAGGACTTGTTTGACCACGCAGCACACACTTGAATCGTTTGCGGAGAACCTCCGGCAGGATGTGCTGTCCCTCGCTGAATCCGAGGACGAGGGGCTGATGCTGGCGGACTCCTTCACCCAGACCATATTCGACATGCTGTCCGAGGCGGGCGATGCCGAGGACCCCCTGGTCTGCTACCACCGAGCCCGGGGGATGGAGGTGAGTGGTTACGGGATTGATGATGAGGAGGGCCGGCTGGACCTATTCCTCAGCATTAATACCAATGCCGTCCCGCCGGTTACGATCACCCGCCAGCAGGTGAATGTCGCATTTCGACGGCTCCGCCAATTCCTGGACTGGTGCCTGGCCGGGGGGTACATTGAACTGGAGGAATCCTCTCCTGTCTTTGACATGGCGGCACACATACATGGCATGAGGGGGAGCCTCAGCCAGGTAAGATTGTGTGTGTTAACCGACGGACGAACCACGGTTGAGACCCTTCCCCAGGACGTGGTGGGTGATATCTCATTAACAAGCTCCCTGTGGGATATTGTCAGGTTGCACCGGAGCAGCCTGTCAGGGCGTCAGCGTGAGGCCATCTCAATAGATTTCAGGGAGCGGTTTGGTCAGCCCCTTCCGTGCCTGGTGGCCGACTCCCCGGGGGACGGCTACAGGGCATTCCTCATGCTCATCCCTGGACACATGCTGAGAGAAATCTACGCCGACTTCGGTCCCCGTCTGCTGGAGAGAAATGTCAGATCGTTTCTCCAGGCCAAGGGTAAGGTGAACCGGGGCATCAGGGATACGATCTCCAGGGAACCCGAGAGGTTTCTGGCGTACAACAACGGTATAACCATGACCGCCGAGGCCGTTGAACTCTCCCAAACGCCCGGCGGCAATGCAATCAGCTGCCTGGAGGGTCTGCAGATTGTCAATGGCGGGCAGACCACCGCCTCAATGCTGGCGACAGATAGGGGCAGAGCGGATCTTTCGCAGGTGCATGTGGCCGCAAAGCTTATAGAGATAGAGTCAGGCACCGATCACGAGGGGCTGGTTAGGAACGTCTCCCGATACGCAAATTCACAGAACAGCATATCGGCGGCAGACTTCTCAGCCAACGACCCCTTTCACGTTGAGATCGAGAGGATCTCCCGTACCAAGTGGGCGCCGGCCGCGGTGGGGGTTCAGCGGCAGACAAAGTGGTTCTATGAAAGGGCAAGGGGGCAGTACCAGGACGAAAGGGCCTCGCAGGCAACCCCGGTCAGAAGGAGGATGTTCCTGGCTGAGAATCCCACGAAGCAAAAATTCAACAAGACCGATCTGGCGAAGTTCGAGAATACCTGGGACCAGTTGCCCCATATGGTCAGCTTGGGAGCGCAGAAGAACTTTTCGAATTACATGATCCGCATGGGCGAAAGGGATCAGATGGTCGTTGACACATCCCTCTTCGAACGGCTGGTCGCCAAGGCTATCCTATTCCGAATGGCGGAGCGCATTGTACAGCAGCAGAATTATGGTGGCTACCGGGCCAATATAGTCACGTACACCCTCGCCCTTCTCTCCCATGCCAGTAGCCAGCGCTTGGACCTCCAGCGAATCTGGCGGGAACAGGATCTATCAGAGAACCTGCGGGGCGTAATAGCAGATCTCTCGCACGAGGTTTTTAGGATTATTTCCAACCCACCGGGGGGCCGGAACATCACCGAGTGGTGCAAGTCGGAGCGCTGCTGGGAGCAGGTTCGCAATCAGGCATCCCGTGAGGCCATGGCACGTATTGCCAACGAGCTGATTGGGGCTTCCTCCGTCCGTGAGGAGCAGAGGAGAGCGCTCAGCGATCTCCCCTCCGACTTTATGGAGAACCTTAAGCGGGTGGTAAGTGTGGGACCCGAGCTCTGGAGGATGCTTGCTGACTGGGCCGGAGAAACAGAATCCATTGATCCCCATCAGAGGCAGCTGGCGCTGAGAATTGCCAGGGCGCTTGATAGGGGGAGAGAGATCAGCCCAACTGATGCGGAGCGGGCGGTTGCGATCCTGGAACAGGCCAACGCCCTGGGATTTGATATTGGACAGGGGGACCCATGGGGATAAATCCGTGGAGAGCAGGGCTCAGGTGGCTCCCTCAATGAACGACTTCGCATCAACAGACAGGACAGGACCCTCGCCCAACCTGCCCAAGGTCAGGGGGGAGCGAATACGGCTTCTGCCCCACCCCGGTTCACCGAACTCGCATGATGAGGATTCGGTGAGAGCATGGCTGGGGAGTCGCCCCCGGCCGTGGGCTGTGGACCTGTTCTGTGGGGCCGGCGGATTGAGTATGGGTATAGAGGCGGCTGGCTTCTCCGTAGTCGCAGCAGCGGACTCCGATCCAGATTCGACCGAGACCCATGCACACAACATCCCCTGCCTCACCTGGACGGGCGGTCTCGCAGGCCCCGAGGGTTTCATCAGTCAGCTGGACAGGTGGGGAATCGACACCGTGGACCTTCTCGCAGGTGGGCCACCGTGCCAGCCGTTCTCACGAGCCGGCACATCCAAGATAGGCAATCTGGTCAGAACGGGAATGAGGGACGCAGTCGACAGAAGGGCTGATCTCTGGCAGAGCTTTTTCTCCATCGCCGATCGGCTGCGCCCAAGGGCCATACTCTTTGAGAATGTTCCGGACTTTGCTGAGGCGCAGGGTGGGGCACTGCTGATCGCCCTGACGGATGAGCTCAGGAGCCGTGGATATAGGGTGCATACGGAGGTGCTGAGTGCATGGAGATACCGTGTTCCTCAGCACCGCTCCCGCCTCTTCGTGGCCGCAGTCCGGGGTGGGGGGGCATTCGAGTGGCCAAGTCCCAGGGGCGGGCGTCCGACCGTCGGTCAGGCCATAGCGGATCTGCCAGTGGTACCTGCAGGCACAAGGTCTGAGGTTCAGGTCTATCAGGGCCCTCCGGCCTCGAAGCTGGCCAGGCTGATGAGAAGGGGACTTCGGGGAAGGGAGGCACGGCTTATCCGTGACCACATAACAAGAGACGTCAGGGCCGATGACGCTGAGATTTATGGGGAGCTGAAGCCGGGTCAGACCTACCTGGATGTGGACGAATCCCTGCGGAGATACCGGTCCGACATTTTCAATGACAAGTACGTGAGATTATCGTTTGACGAACTCTCCAGAACCATCACTGCCCATATAGCAAAGGACGGCTACTGGTATATCCATCCCTCAGAGGATCGCACCCTATCTGTGCGTGAGGCGGCGAGAATTCAGACGTTCCCCGACAGGTTCCTCTTCGCGGGCCACCCATCAAGCAGATACCGCCAAATAGGCAACGCAGTCCCGCCGCTACTGGCACAGGCCATTGCATCATCCATCAGGAATACGATTGATGGGCAGGTGGTCGGCAGTGCGCGTCATACACCACCTGTCAGGTATGGTTCCCTATTTCGCTCGGATCTCCTGGGTTGGTTCAACGAGAATGGGCGAGACTTTCGATGGAGACGGGACAGCACCAGTCCGTGGCAGGTGCTGATGCTGGAGATGTGCCTCCGACGCACGAAGGCCGAGCAGGTCGCCCAAATTTCTGACACTCTCCTTGACCTTGGTAAGACGCCGGACGAATTCCTGAAGAATGCCGCCAACCTCGAGGAGGCCCTTGCCTCACTGGGCCTGAATCAACGCTCGAATAATCTGTCAGCGGCCGCCCGGTTCATCAGAGACGATCTCGGCAATAGGGTGCCGGATAACTGGCAGGAACTGCGATCGATCACCGGGGTTGGGGACTACATAGCGTCCGCCGTATTATGCTTCGCATTCAACCGCGCGAGCGTACTCATGGATACAAACACCCTGAGAATCGCCCGGCGCGTTCTGGGTGAGGGTCAGAAACACTCGAAGTGGAAATTGCGGCTGGCGCTCCGTGAGCTTGCTGGAACCGAGGGTGCTGATGTCAGGTTTAACCAGGCTCTCCTGGACCTGGGAGCCCTGGTCTGCACCGCCCGTACGCCAAAATGTGACGTCTGCCCCGTTCGCCCCCACTGCGACACGGGTGCCAAGCGTCCAACCCCCCTCATATGAACCTGTAAAATGGGTTGCCGGACAAGGCCTGTAATACCCACCGGGGCTGTCCTGATTGCCTCGGACAGCCCCGCACACCGGCCGAAAACAGTCGGCTGGCCCTGACCAAAATATCCGCTCAGGAGCATACAACATGACGACAATTCATTACGCCATGAACGCGGCAGGATCGCAGCACTGTCCCGATACACAGGACGGTCGTCTCATGTGTGACCAGACCGTTGAACGAGCTCTCAGTGCTGCCAGACGGATATGTTCAGCGGTCCAGGAAGCCATAACCAGGGATGTCATCGTCACATCAGACCGTTACCTGGTCGACCTTCATCTGACCGGCGAATGCGTGGGCTGTGAACCGATCAGTTTTGGCTGGACCAAGGATTTCGAACCTCCCCACGAGTGGGTGATGAGGGGATTTTGCAAGACCAGCACGGCCAGGAACCCCCTGAAGGCGCATCTCCTGATCGCACACGTCGTGGAGGCGTGGCGCCGCCAGGGATTGGTGGACTGAGTAGCAGGAATCCCCTCTGCGCATTTGGTAATGGTCTGTCACCTGGGTTGACCGGCAGCTATGATACGGGAATGGAGAAGGCTACAAGCGCATGTACCCGCTTTCCAAGCCAGCGAGCCATTCCAAATCGTCGTCAATTCTGATCAACTGGCCACGCCAGCGTTGGTTGAGTACTCTTGGAGAGTTGGAGGATTGCCACCAGATCGCCATGTCCATGAGCGTAACCCCCTACTGTCGGAACGCCAACCCTCTCGGTGGTAGTAATCGAGGTCTCCGATTTGCATGGTCAAATCGGCCTTCGCTCGTTCTACAAGTTTCATAATCGGCTGAAGAACAACCTGCGAAGTCGTCATAGTCTTTGCTGCTTCAGGTGCCCCGCCACCCAGAAGGTGAGCGGAGGACATGCCAGTGTCTATGGAAGCACCTCACCCCGGTTATCTGAAGGTGTTTCCAGAAGGAGACCGACGATGTCAAGGGCGGTGGGAAGTTGGGCCAATGGGGCGGAGTAAAACTGTAACACTTGGCCAAAATGTCCACAATAATTCTTCATGGGAAGTGTCCCACCGACGGCAGTGACCGGGGTTGGGGGTAGCCGTTCTGGCAAGAGCTAGACGTCGTGCGGCCCTTCTGGAGACTGGGGGCCAGTATCCTCTGTCGTTGTAATACTAGTATGATAGGAATATAGGTTCATATCAAGGTGCCCGCAACTCCCCCTCAGCGGTGGCCACCCCTGCAGGTGAAATCACCTCGATCCCGCCCGACCACCACCCCGGCCAGGAGGAAGGGGCCGACGAAGCCCCTAGGCACCGCCAACCAAAGTCGAGACATTCTGCTTGAAAATTCTGCATGGCCAGAATTCCGGCACCATCCCTGGCCACTGTCCATACCCAGGACTCCTAGGCGTAAACCGCCCATCCCTGAACTCCCCAGTCATCTCTTATTTCCAGTCCCACTGAAAGTTGCTTCTTGTCACCTCCGATGACCCATCTCTAAAGTGATTTATAGAGTCTCCAAACACCAACCCTGGAGGCCCTCCATTCTTCACAGAAGAGAGGTGTCGCAATGCCCGTACTCAAAGAACATGGCCCCTACATCCACCCTTCCTGGCTCCCCAAACTCCTGGTCGGCATCGATATGTGTGAGTGGAAGATCTGGTTCCAGGCCCACCACGACGGCCGCACTTGGACCAAGGTTGCCAGCGACTTCGACCAGGCTAGGTACAACCTCTGGCACACGGACCTGATGAAGCGCTGCGCCCGGGAGTACGAGCAACGGGGCTACTCCGTAACCCTGGAGAGCCAGAACGAGTTCGGGATAGAAATCAATGCCGCCACCATCTCCGGCCGACCGGACATCCTGCCCACTCGGGACGATGAACTGGTAATCATCGACGCCAAGGCCGCCCAGCGCAGCCAGGCCCATGAGATCCAGGTAATGCTCTAAGTGATGCTCCTGCAACTGCTGGACACCCGTACCAAGGACAAGAAAGTAACCGGAAAGGTCTATTACGGCGAAGAAGAAACGGTGGCCGTCGCGGACAGCGCCGCAGACCAGGAGCTCAGGGACCTGGCAACTGGCCTCATCGGCCGCCTGACCGAGAAGGTTCCCCCCAGGAAAGTCCCCAGTGCCAGCGAGTGCCGCTTCTGCCAGATCCCTAGCCAGTATTGTCCAGAGAGTATCGAACCTTGATGAGGCCATAGGCCCATTTCCACATCTACACAATGGCCTAAACACACCTTAGTGCCCAGTAACCCCAAGACACCATTTACGACACCTGCTAAACTCCACCGTCCCAGCATCTCAAATACGGAGGCGAAACACCTTTGCACTTATCAAGATTAACAGCCATCGTATTCGCCATTCTGGTCCTTACCGCCTGCTCGGCACCGGTGCCAACAGAGATTCCACTCCCCACCGCTGCCTCGCAGCCGGTTGTAACAGAGCCAGCCAAGCCTGCTTAAGAGCCACCCACAGCAATTCCACCAACACCGAGTGCGCCCACCGCGCAGCCGGAGCCCACAATTACCAGGGCGCTAACCACGGCTCCCACTTCGGAACCGACGGCAACCGCAACCCTTTCGCCGACTCCCACGCCGACTCTCGCTCCGACGCCGACGCCAACTTCCACCCCGGTCCCCACGCCGACCGAGCCGCCAATACCCACCCTGGCGCCCACGGCCACAGCCGTCCCCACACCCGAGCCTGTGCCGCCTCCCACAGCCAAGCCACGGGCTACCTCAACCCCTACGCCCACGGTGGAAGCGCCCACCAACACCTGGCG
Source organism: Dehalococcoidia bacterium (assembly GCA_034428635.1). Taxonomy (GTDB): domain Bacteria; phylum Chloroflexota; class Dehalococcoidia; order Lucifugimonadales; family UBA3495; genus Bin22. The sequence goes on along the minus strand of DAOUHR010000099.1, from coordinate 11,367 downwards.
CGGGATCACTATCGCCGAGGAACATCGGTGCTCTCCATACAACTCCGGAGACTACCCCTACTCGCCCTCGGTGGAACCCCGAATAGTGGCCCACATAGGCGGCATCTATGGACCCTACACCGGCACCTGGTTCGAAACCATCGGAGAGACCGAGATCGAGCACATCGTGGCCCGCTCCGAGGCCCACGACAGCGGGCTATGCGCCGCCTCCGCGGCCGTCCGCTCCCAGTTCGCATCAGACCTGCTGAACCTCACCCTGGCATCTCCCAGTGTCAACCGGCACCAGAAGTCCGACTATGACGCCGCCGAGTGGCTGCCAGCCCTGAACCAGTGCTGGTACGTGGACCGCATTGTCCAGGTGCGCCGGCAGTACGGCCTCACCATAGACCTCGCCGAGGCCCAGGCCATAGACCAGGTGTTGGCCGCATGTACTTCAACCGAGCTGGTGATAGTGGCTCCCGGAGGGGCAGTCGCCGCCAGCCCCACCCCGCCTCCGGCCAGCGACGGGGACGCCCTGGCCCTGTATGACGACAATGGAAACGGAAGGATCACCTGCGCAGAAGCCCGGGCGCACGGCATAGCGCCGGTCCACCGGGGACACCCTGCCTATGAATACATGAGGGACGCCGACGGCGACGGCGTGGTGTATGAGTAGGGATAATTGCGAAACTCCAGCCATAAGAGCAGAATGGCCGAGGACTCGTCACCTGTCCACCAATCCGCTCTGCAGGAACGGCGACACACGACCCAGGGGTTCACCAAGGCCGTGCCAAGTCAGGAAACTTCCCCATAGGAGAACCGGAATAGCTCTAAGAATCAAGGCGGAGTACCTCAACGGCACACTTATCCCCCTGGAACCGCTGGAATTGGAGGAAGGGACGGTCGTCACCCGGGCCATCGAGCAGGAGGAACCTGCGGGAGCAAGGCAGCACAGCGTCGTAGAAACCATTGACAGGCTGCGCAAAGACGCAGACGAAGACGAATGGGACGGGGTTCCGACGGACGGGGCAAGAAACTACAGGCATTACCTGTACGGCCACCCAAAGGCGGACCAGGAATGAGCGAGAACTTCGCCGACACAGGTTACTGGATAGCGCTCATTGACCGCAGGGAACAGGGCCGTGGCAGAGCTCTTCAAGTCAGCAAGGAAAAGGCCTACATCGAGCTGGGGAAGGCACTATTGGAAGTAAACCCTGTGGCCCAGCGCCTTAAACCAAAGATAGCTTGCCGGTGAGCAGCCAGACCATCACTCCTGCCCTTGGAGACGAGGGGACACAACGTCACCTACCGGAAACTCCCGGTCAGGAAAAGCAGCTGGCGCCAGCCGGTCGCCCCAGTGCAAAACGCTGTGGTCCCGGTATCCTTCCGGCCCAACGTCCAGAAAGCGCTCGATCTGCTGCTCGTGAAGATGGACCAGCCACAACTCGGGAATGCCTGCACCGGCAAAGAGGTTGGTATCAACGTCCATGTTGGCGTTCTTGGAGGAATCGGTGACCTCAATGGCCAGCAGGACAGAATCCAGGGGTATAGCCTCCAAGCCAAAATAACCTCTCACCACTCCCCGCAACATGACCAGGTCAGGCTCCGCCGTGAAATCTGGGGTCAGCTGGAGGGGGAGCAACCGAACAAGACTAAACCGGTCATCGTCGGCGCCGAGGAAGAGCTGGTTCATCTGGCCGATCACCAACAATTCATTCAGAGTCCGGGGCGGTTTGACAAGAATCTCGCCGCCGATAAGCTCGACCCTATCCTTGGGGCCAAGGATTCCCTCGTCGATCATCTTCCGATATTCGGCCGAGGTGAACACATGCCGGCCCTGGGGATCAACTATTCCCGCCTCGACCATCTTCTGATACTCATCACAGGTGAACTCGCGCCGCGGCCTGTGTGACTGAGATGAAACATCTCGATTTGAAGCCATAAACCTGCCTTCTGTAAATAATCGGAAGTGTACCGAACGAAGCGAGCGCCTGGCAAGCGGCAGACGTCAGTAAAGCTGCGAGCATGGACTGGTCGAACCGCTCCATCAGTCCGTTGGCCACCCTGCTCCCACCGATAGCAAAAGGGATCCGACAGATCCTCAAGGGCATCCCCGGGCCCTTAGGAAACCACAGAAGCAGGCTCGGCCGCTCGCCGCCGATGCCCTGGCTGCGGTGAGCACCCTGCGCCAGTCCAAAACAGAACAGGAGGCCGGGGGAATGGTAGTCTACATCGGTAAAGAGGGTGCCCAGGCCCTGCTGGTCTCAACGCAAGAATCTTCGGGATGGCTACACCGGCCACGGCCGCTGCGTCGGTATGGCCCAGAGCCTCTTCCTTGACGCCTAAGAGTGGGCGATGCAGCAGCAGCAGAAAGCCGTGGGGGCAGGCCATATCCAGAGGAACTCTAGACCTCCAATTGCAGGAATTCGAACCGCCCCTTGCGTAGCAGACTCTCGCGTGCCCGTTGTGCAGCCTCACGCACCTGAGAACTACCACTGGCCAGACCTGCAACAATAATGGAACTTGCTGATTCGGTCGAGATCTGAGAGGTTTGTGGGCCCATCTTTTCCGTCAACTTTGCAAAACACTCAACAACCAGTGCCGGCTGGCTCGAAAGGAGTCTTGCCAGAGACTGCATCTCCCCATAAATTAGCGTCCCTGGAGGGAACTCCAGATCCAGGATTTTGGAGTAAGAGGTGTCAAGCGCCATTCTTCCTCTAAGCACTCCGCCTCCAGCCACAAGGAGAAGTTATGCAACTCGTCCGGCAGGGCTACGTCCAAGCGCCAGTCGAAAAATGCAAGTATTCTTTCCGCCAGGTCCTGGGGCAGTGGCTTCGGCGTGTTCCACAAAATCCGGCCAACATGATCAAACAAGGAGCCACGATGAGCTGAATTACTGCCAACGGCCTCATAGAATCGCTCAATGAGGCTGTCGTCCCCCCTGAGTTGGTATGCTCCCCATACATAAAATGAAAACAGGTGTTGTCCCAGTAAGTCCGCGAAATCTGTACCCCCACAGGATAACGCCGAAGGAGTTCCCAAGCTGTCGACAGCGAATTCATAATCGCTTTTGAGGACTGAGTAAACAGCAAGGTTTGGACGAGTGGAACGCAAATACGTTCTGAAGGCTACCACCCACGGTAACGCCTCTCCCTGAGGAAAGAAATCGGACCTATGCTGGGCAGCCCATTTGTCATTCAACCTCAAAATGCGAGAATAATTGAATACCAAAAGCGCGCTCTCCGGCAAGGTCAAAGGGACATCGTCGGCCGATGCGAAACGTGCCTCAAAAAATGTCAGTAACCTCGGTAATGTCGGCCTCTTGGTTGGATCTGCGCAACCGGAAGCCGAGGTCAACCGCAACTTCCAGCGCACGGCTCCGAGTGTTGTTGATCGCTACCGATAAGTAATCCTCATGGCCTGACGTAACCCCATCTTTGTCATCCAAACGCCAGTCCGGTTGCTCAGATAACAGCTTCAGAATGTACGCTAACTCCTTTTGGAACGATACTGGGGCCTCCACGTTTTCACTGAGGCAAGAACCCGCAACATCGCCAACAGCCCGCCGCGACGAATGCCAACCGGGTGCGTCCTTGTCCTGGTCGCTATCCCACCGACCCGCTCCTGAATCTTGGTCCGGATGCTCAAGCACCCAGTGGCAGAATTCTAGAAATTGCCCCAAGCGGGAGAAGTTCTTTGCAACAAGAGACTCCCGCATCCCTTCCACCATAGCCTTAACGAATATGGGCCTCTCAATCCGGTCCCGGTTATTCACCCAGAAACCGAACCTATGGTCGTCTGTGATAAACACATCCCTGACCACGGATTGGAAAGCTTTTGCCAAAGCCGATATGTTGATCTCTTCCAACCAGCTTTCCTCACCTAGTGTTCTGTCGACGGGGCTTCTCGCATACCAAGGCTCCTCCTCGGGACCAGCTCACGGAGCTGTTATTGTGCTAGCACTACTTTATCCGACGCTCCACGCCCGCTTTCGGCGGTTCTCCATCAACTCCGTAACTTCACTGTGCACTCACTCTCTGGCAGCAAGGCTCAGCGCGTTGAGCTGCCCGGGTCCATCACGGAAAGTAGCGGTAGATTTCGCGCCGGGGAAGGAAACGGCGCAGGATGGCCGTTTCGCTGTCCATCGTTATGCCCAGGCGGTATTCTCTGATGCGTATCCTGTAGTGCTCCCCGGCGCCAGTCATTCTGCTCACGCCGCGCACATCCCTGATGGTGGATGCCGCTTTCAACTCTTCAATGACCTGTTCTACCCGGGCAGCCAGGGAAGGGTTGCTCAGCCGTCGCAAGTCGCGGTTGAACTGGTTGTGATACCTAATTTCCATGCGAGTCCCGAAGACTTCGCAGCGTCGCCATTACCTCCGCTTCGCTGGCAAAGTTGTCGGGATCGTCGATGTCGGCCTCTTCCATTGCCTGTAGCAGTGCCGCGTCTTCTTCATCGTCGGTTTGGTGGATTAGGCCCAGGCTGCGTTCTATGGCGGTTTCCTCTTCCTCCGTCAGGCCGTACAACTTGTACACCTGCCGGTCTATTTCCCGCTCCATGGCTTCCGTGTCTGCCTGGGAGTCGGCGTCTTTGGCGGCCAGGATTTTCTCTACCAGTCCCACCAACGAGCGCTGCTCCGCCTCGCTGACTTTCGGGATGGGGATGGTCTCCCCATGCGACAAGCACCAACGGGCCAGCACCGAGTTCTGAATAGCGTTGACGTACTCGGGCTGAACCACGTGGTTCTTGGAGAGGGCTATCGGTTCACAGCCCCGTATGTTTTTCAGGATTTCTTGCTCCTCTGACATGGCTATACACTCCTTCCGGTTCTGAGGACTCATCTCACTCCGCAGTTACATTCCCTTACGCCTAGCATTGTAGTGCACACACTCTACGGTCGATTACCTTTTCTCGTCTTACGTTAGCCCAAGTCCACCGAAAGAGTGAAAAGTAAAGGTGTTCGGAGGGGGTGAACGGGTGCTCCCCTGAATCTGGGATAATGGTTTTTGAGCAGAAAACCGACCGGAAAGAAGGAGCACCTTTTAGATGCTACCACTTGAGCACCCCGACCGCATCCACGTTGCCTTCGACGATCACCACCTGGTGTCCAACGCCGGGTTGCTTTTGCCCGCCACCCTGGCCCTGCGCCTGGGGTTACGGGAACTGGTTGACCATCACCTGGACCTGGGCGATGCCCCGGGCCGGGCCAACACCGGAGACAAGCTGATGACCCTGGTGGCCTCAGCCCTGGCTGGGGGCGACTGCATTGACGCCGCCGATGCGCTGCGTCCCGGCAGCACTGGGCGGGTGCTGGGGTGCAAGGTCAAAGCGCCCTCCACTCTCGGTACCTTCCTGCGTAGCTTCCGGTAGGGCCACGTCCGCCAGCTGGACCGGGTGAGCCGGGAACTGCTGGCACGGGCCTGGGCCGCTGGGGCGGGACCCGACGACGCACCATTCATTATCGACCTGGATTCCACCATCTGCGAGACGTACGGCCTAGCCAAGGAGGCGGCCCGCCACCATGGCTACATCGGCCAGCGGGGCTATCACCCGCTCGTCGCCGTGGCCGCCGGAACCGGCGACGTGCTCATGGCCCGGCTCAGGGAAGGCCGGGCCAGCACCGCCTGGGGCGCCGCCCACTTCCTGCGGGAGGGTGCTCTACGGAGGGGCCAGGGGCAACTCACGGTGCGGGCCGACAGCAGCTTCTACACCCATGCCATCGGCGTCCTCTGCCGCAGGACGTATGTCCGCTTCTCCATCACCGTCCGTCAGCGTGCCAGCCTGTGCAACCTCATCAAGGCCATCCCCGAGGTTGCTTGGACGCCCATCCCCTACTGGATGGAGGGCGCCGCCGATGTGGCCGAGGCTGAATACACACCTTTCCGTAGCAAGCCCCATGCCGCGCCGGTGCGGCTCATCGTCCGTAGGGTCAAGCTTACGCCCGGCTCCCAACTGGCCATCTTCACCTCCTACAGCTATCACGGCTTCATCACCGACCGGGAGGGGGATGTGCTGGAACTGGAGGCCGACCACCGCCGCCACGCCGAGATCGGGAATGCCATCCGGGACCTGAAGTACGGCGTGGGACTAACCATCTCCCCTCGGGCCGCTTCGCCAGCAATCCTGAGCTGGGCGAATGGGGCCTATCTCGACGATGGGCCGAACCGTCTTTGGGATGTGGTTGGGGACATTGTGACCGTTGCACCGTGACCCTAAGGTTGCGCCCGGGCCTCTTGGGATAGGGAACACGGCTAATATATTACAAACCTTCGTGATTGGCTTCGAGTTAGTGTCTTAAGGACTGGCCTGCCAACTCCTTTTCAATCGATCCAAGCCCACATGACCAGTCCCAATTGCCAAGTCGAGGCTGAACTGATGCACTCCCGATTAATTGGAACCAATTTCCTTGATTGAGGCTTATCCTTCTGTCGGGTGACGACGGGGACCTTACTCGTCTCTAGCAGTCTGTCCGAGCAACAGGTTTAGCGAAGGAGCGGGTGTATGATGAGGGGCACCCGCACGCGGAGGTCGCCCAATGAACAAGACCTACCTGCCTTATGACCCTGACCAGCAGTTGCTGCTGCCAGCGGCGTTGCAGGAGTGGCTTCCCCAGGACCACCTGGCCTACTTCATCTCCGACGTGGTGGACCAGTTGGACCTGTCGGAGATCACGGAGCGCTATGAGCGGGAAAGCCGTGGCGGCCCACCCTACCATCCCCGGATGATGGTGAAGGTGCTGCTGTATGGCTACTGCGTCGGGGTGGCATCGTCGGGGTGGCATCGTCGGGGTGGCGTCGTCGCGGCGCATGGCCCAGAGGCTGGACGAGGACATCGCCTTCCGGGTGCTGGCGGCCAACAACACCCCGGACTTCCGGACCATCTCCGATTTCCGCAAGGACCACCTGGGGGCTTTGTCCGGGCTGTTCCTGCAGGTGCTGGCCCTATGCCAGCAGGCGGGACTGGTGAAGCTGGGGCACGTGGCCCTGGACGGGACCAAGGTCCGGGCCAACGCCTCCAAACACAAGGCCATGAGCTACCGGCGGATGAAGGAGAAGGAAGCCCAGTTGCAGGGGGAGGTGGATGAGTTGCTCCGGCGGGCCCAGGAGGAGGACGAGGAGGAGGACCGGCGCTACGGCAAGGACAAGCGGGGAGACGAATTGCCGGAGGAACTGTCCTTCCGGGAGGGCCGGCTCAGGAAGATACGGGAGGCCAAAGCTGCGCTGGAAGCCCAGGCTCAAGCCGCTGCCGAGGAGGCCCAGACTGAAGGCAAAGGCCATTCCGGTGTGCCCGACGACCAGGCGCAGCGCAACTTCACCGATCCAGACTCCAGGATCATGCCGGGCCCGGGGGGCCGGGACTTCCAGCAGTCCTACAACTGCCAGGCGGTGGTGGACCAGGAGCATCAGGTGATTGTGGCGGCCCGGGCCACCAACCAGCCTTCGGACAAGCAACAGGCGGCGACGATGATTGGGGAGACCATCGACAACGTGGGCTCCGTGCCCCAAGAGGTATCCGCCGACGCTGGGTACTACTCGGCGAAAGCGGTGGAGGAACTCTGCATCCTGGGAGTGGACCCCTTCATCGCGCCGGAGAAAACCCGCCACGGCTGGGTGCCCCCACCGGCGCCCCGGGGCCGTATACCCAAGGGACTCTCTCCCAGGGACTCTCTCCCAGGGACCGGATGCGCCGCAAATTGCAGACCAAACGGGGACGACAGCGCTACGCTTTAAGAATGCATACGGTGGAACCGGTCTTCGGCCAGATCAAGCAGGCCCGGGGCTTCCGGCAATTCCTGCTGCGGGGCCTGGAGAAGGTCACCGGGGAATGGTCTCTCATTTGCACCGGCCACAATCTGCTGAAGCTGTTCCGCTTCGGCGCCGGTATCCCCGCCAAAGGGGGGAGAACAGGCCCTGATCCAGCCAGCGGGAGTGCTTCCCTGCTGGCTAGCGTCACGGCATCCTTGAACCTGCCGCCATTCACCAACCTGCACCCTCACCCCATGCCCGCCTGAAGATAATCCCCGGACAAACTGCTAGCCCGAATCCACCGATGGGACAGCGTCGAGGTGGTCAGACTGGGGACGAAAGGTGAAGAGAGGGTCCGGCAGGGCGTTGATACCGACGGATTGGGGCGGGCGCTGAGTGTGTCAGTGGCGATGAGGGGATTTTGATCGGCCGCAGCACTGGCGACGGGCAGGATCTGGGGGCAGATTGCAGCAGTTGACACGCGGAGCCCAGGCTGGCGCGAGACAGCCAATCGGTCGGGATTGCTGGTGGACAGTCAAACGCCGAGGGCGTCGTCAGGAAGGGAGCGGCACAGCGCGCAGTTTCGCCAAGGCGGCGCAGAACTGATTTAGCCAGGGCCAGCCCTGGGGCAAATGCAGGGTGAGGCGACGGCCTTTGCGGGTGAGACGTCCGGCCAGGGAGAAGAAGCGTCGCCGCAGGGTCTTGGTGGTCACTATCTGCTCGCCCAGGCCGATGCGGGCGGTCCAGCGGCCGAGATTATGCGCCATCACCTGCACCGCCAGCCAGGCGGCGTTGGCGGGGAAGCGGCCCGAGGGGAGATGGTTAGTCCCACGCCGTACTTCAGGTCCCCGATGGCATTCTCGATCTCGGCGTGGCGGCGGTGGTCGGCCTCCAGGTCCAGGGTGTCGCCGTCGCGGTCGGTGATGAAGGCGTGATAGCTGTGGTGGCAAACAGGGCCAGTTGGGACCCAGGCGCGGGCTTGACCCTACGGACGATGAGCCGCACCGGCGCGGCATCGGGCCTGCTTCCGAAGGGAGTGTAAGCGATCTCGGCCACATCGGCAGCTCCCTCCATCCAGTAGGGGAGGGGCGTCAGGGTCTTTCGATTTTCCCTCACCCCTGGCGGGAGAGGGCTAGGGTGAGGGGGGCGTTCTTCGGCCAGATGACTCGTTGCCTTGCACTTTCACCCCCATCCTAACCTTCCCCCATCAAGGGGGAAGGGACATCTTGGAAAATCGAAAGACCCTGGGAGGGGCGTCCAGGCATCCTCGGGTAGGGCCTCGATAATGATATAATTTGAGGTTATCATTGGGTAGAAGTAGTGGCCAAGGATCTGGCAAATGAAACTGAAGGAAGTAGGCGCTGTCTTCAAATATAGATGGATGCAGGTGCTTGGCGCTCTGGTTTTGACCGCTGTAGTAGTAGCAGGCTCCATGGGAGCAATGAGTCAGCAACCTGCTAAACCTGACGGCCGGCCGGTTGTAACCATGACCAAACCTCCTGCATTATTCAGCAAAGCTGAAATGGACAAGATACTTGAGCATTCTAAGAACGCTCCGGTACCGTTGGTGGCAGCTGGAAGAGCCTTTGAACTGCCTGGAGACGCAAAAATGGATGGACTTGTCATGCACAGATCCTCCCCGGTTGAAACTCCTAAAGGAATGACGATTGAACCACTACCACTGCCCGTATACCTCATCGTTCGCAGTGGTGAAGTGGCCAATATTTCGCGGAAGACCGGGGAATTCCAAATCGGCGAAGGGCACGAGAAGGAGTTTCAGTTCTTGATCGACCAATTGGGCATAGACAAAATGCAACTGGTCGACAAAGAATTCTATGAGAAGCGGTGGGGGCCCCATAGAGAGGACTACGAAGAAGGGAGTAAATAACGAGGAAATGGCTGATGCCCTGGATATTTGCGTTGGTACTGAGCGCCGCTTTGTTTTTTGCATCTAGCAATGACAGTCTGGCCCGCCATTTCACCTACATGCAGGAAAACCCAGCCGATAGGAGCCAATTTAGCGTAGTTTACCCTTTCAATGCAGTCTCCTCATGGTGGTCTTTCGGGCCTGATGATAACAACTGGGTAGACGATGGTTCTTTCACGCAGCAGGTGGTCGCTGCGGTCCAGTCATGGGAGAATGCGGTTCCCCAGCTTAGTTATGTCAATGACACTACTCAGGGATATAACATCTATTTCAGGCAGGCCCAATGTGGCCTTTTCTCTGACGCATGTCTCACCATAATCGGTACCCAACCCAATAGCGATCGCAAAGCCGATTACTTGCTTCATGGTCAGATACGTCTTACCTTAGCGCAATCAAACTTGACTCCCTTGGGCATTGAGGACCAGCTTCGCCATGAGCTTGGTCACTGGATGGGGCTGGACGAACAATATACCGAAGATTGGTCTCCATCCTGCACAGAATTACTATCTGTGATGAATGACTCATTTGTAAGTAACGGTCATGATTGCCAGGGGGTACATAGCCCATCTTCTTGGGACATCAACGTGGTCACAGAGTATTGGAATGGAGCCGGCCTCCAATCACCAGAACTGACGGAGCCTGATCACCGTAACTTGCAGGTTGAATGGGATGACGCCGCATGGCAGGGTCTTTCGATTATTGGATGGGAGCACCGACCAATGAGAGGGAACGGGAAGGTCTGGTGGCGCAGCGACGTAGTGCAGCGGCGATGTTGGGTTCCTTTTCCAGTCTCAAGAGACTGATGACCAGATTGCGCAGTCCTGCCATTATTTGCGGGGCGGAACCGGTTCTCACCTGGCACCGGTCTTCATCCATGGTCACATCCCGCACCCAGAACACCCGGTTTTCGACTCCCCAATGGCTCCGCCACAGTTGCAGCAGCCTGGCGGGGTCAGCCTGCTGCGGTGAAATACTGGTTACGGCGTGAGCGACCTCGCGGCGGACGCTACCCTGGCGGTGGACGATACGTTCCATCCAGCACACCTGGGCCAGATGGGGCCAGTCGCTGTAGCCGACCAGGTCAGCGGAGGCCCAAAGACGCCGCACCTCCACCCGATCCCCATGTTGGTCCACTTGCACTGCCTGGGGCGGCATATCCTCTTCCCAAAGGGCGGCAATGTCCTGTTTCAGCGTGGGTTGATTGTCCTTTACCGAGAAGAGGTAGTGCCCCCTTTAGCCACGATGTTCCGGCACACCTTCCGCTGGGTGAACTGGGCATCGCCGGTCACCACTCGGCCTTCCAGGCAGTCCAGGCGGTCCAGGAGACGGTACACGGCCTCCAGTTCATTCCGCTTGTGTTTCACTGCCTGTTGCCCCACCACTATGCCCGACTGATGGGCATAAGCCGCCACCAGATGCACCCCGGGAAGTTTCTCTCCGTGAATCCCCCGCAACCGCTTCCCGTCGATGGCCAATGCTTCCCCAGCCTCCAGGCCCCGCTCCTGCAGCCATTGGCCCAGCAGCCCTTCAAAGGCCTCCCGGTCCAGTCGGCTGAATACCTGGTGCAAAGTGGATACGCAGGGAGTCCGCTCCCGAGTGAATCCCAAGGCCTCCGACACCTCCTGTCCCTGGTCTCGTCCCCATTGACTGATGGCGTACAGACTGCGGGCGCCACACAGCATGGCGCAGATGGACAACCCCAGAATCGCCCCCAG
>DAOUHR010000098.1:0-2859 GCA_034428635.1 Dehalococcoidia bacterium | reverse complement strand
AGGTCAGGATGGGGGTACCGAGGCTGCAAAATAGGTTTCCCCTGAATGAGCCAATCAGCATCTCAACAGAGCGGATGAACAAGAAAAGGCCGTGGCTGGCCCATTAAAATCTTCGGAGGAAAACAATGGCTAGAGTTTCTCTTGACCTGGACGACAAGGCAGACCTGCAGGTAGTTGGCGCTTCCGGTTGGCGGCGCGCCATGGGCATGGTGCCCGGCGAACCCAACCAGGGCCTGGTGGCCGAAATGCGGGGCGTTGCTGCCCGCCTGCCCGACTACGACGACTCCGGCTGGGAACAGCCCGAAACCATCCAGGAGCGACTTTCCATAGGCTTCACCTTTGCCTGGTACCGGCTTGCCTTCACCATGCCCGACTCCGTCAAGGGCCAGGCCGCCGCCGGCAACCGGGTCTTCTTCGAATGTAACGTGGACAACTACGGTGAGGTCTATATTGACGGCGCCATCGATCGCAATATCGGCGTCATCACCGGCAACAACTCCCCCAAGCGGGTTGCACTCACCGATTCCGCCGTGCCGGGAACCCAGCACGTAGTAGCTGTCCTGGTGGGCAATGCCCCCCTTGGCGACCCCGTGGGCGCCATCTTCTTCCGCCACGCCACCCTGGCCTTCGAGGAAGCCCCCCGCTAGCGGGGGAGGGACTCTTGCCTGTTCCAGTTTTCGCACCGATGGAGAAACTGTCATGACTAACAGGTCCTACGCCGGCCAGGTCAACGCCCCCGACTTCCCTCAGGGAATGGAATGGGTCAACACCGACCGCCCCCTGACCCTGGAAGAGCTTCGGGGCCGCATCGTCCTGCTGGACTTCTGGACCTACTGTTGAATCAACTGCATGCACATCTTTCCGCAGTTGCGGAAACTGGAACGCAAGTACGCCAGCGAACTGACGGTTATCGGAGTCCATTCCGCCAAGTTCCCCAACGAGAAGGAAAAAGAGAATCTCTACAACGCCGTGCGGCGGTACGAGCTGGAACACCCGGTGGTCAACGACGCCGAGTTCCAGGTCTGGCAGCAGTACGCCTGCCGCGCCTGGCCTACCATGATGTTCATTGACCCCCAGGGCAAGGTCATTGGAAAGCACGAGGGTGAAATAACTTACGAGGACCTGGACCACCTGCTGGGCGAGATGGTAACTGATTTCGATTCTTCCGGCCTGCTTGAACGGCGCGGTCTGGACTTTTCGGTACTGGCTGACACCGACTCTCCCCTGTCCTTCCCCGGCAAGGTGCTGGCCGATGAGGCTGGCGGCCGTCTCTTCATCGCCGACAGCAACCACAACCGCATCGTAATCTCCACTTTATATGGGACCGTCACCCAGGTCATCGGCTCCGGCGAAGAGGGCCTGGCGGACGGCGATTTTGCGTCGGCCCGCTTCAACCATCCCCAGGGCATGGCCCTGAATGGGAATGTCCTCTACGTGGCCGACACCGAAAACCACGCTCTGCGGCGGGTGGATCTTGCCGCCGGCAGCGTCTCCACCATCGCCGGCGACGGTAACCAGGGCAATCGCCGCTCCGGCCAAGCACCTGGGGACGCCACCGAACTCAACTCTCCCTGGGACTTGGCTTACCACGGCGAAAAGCTCTACATCGCCATGGCCGGCTGCCATCAATTATGGATGATGGACCTGCCAACCGGAATGGTAGGACCCTACGCCGGCTCTGGCGCCGAGTCCATTTCCGACGGCGCCCTGGCGGAGGCAACGCTGGCCCAGCCCAGCGGAATCACAACTGACGGCCACCGCCTTTACTTCGCCGACAGCGAGACCAGCGCCGTACGCTCCGCCGAACTCGACCCCAAGGGGAAGGTGCGTACCATAGTTGGCCTGGGCCTGTTCGAGTTTGGCGACCGCGACGGGGAGGGTCACCTGGTCCGTCTCCAGCACCCCCTGGGCATCACCATGCAGGACGGGGCCCTTTACTTAACCGACAGCTACAACCACAAAATCAAGATAATCATGCCCGGCCCCCGCAGTTCAAGAACCCTGGTGGGGACCGGCGCCGCCGGCTATGTCGATGGTGGACCCGAAGATGCTGCCTTGTCCGAACCCGCCGGCCTTAGCATCGCCGCCGGCAAGATGTACATCGCCGACACCAACAACCACGCCGTCCGAGTCGCCGACATGGAGACCTGGTACCTTTCAACGCTGGAGCTCAAGTGGCCGGACTGATGCGGTGAACCTAAGGCTAAACTGAAGCCAGGGTGGGATGTGCATTTCCGTTTTATCGATCATGGCATACCCTCTATGAGGGCATGACGCTCGATCCGAACTTGATACTGTACTTGAGTAGGGGCGCACGGCCGTGCGCCCCTAAGATTCAGGGCCGGACAATCGCACTCTAAACCAATACCAAGGTGGGATGCGCATTCGGGGTCTTGAAGATGACCGAAAGGACCCCTCGGCTTCTCAAATCAGCTTTGGGCCCTAACTGGGGCGCCACCGCCAGCATGGTCTAGCGATATGCACATCCCACCTTGGCTTTTGTCTAGTTCAGATTGATAGCGAAAAGTAGGGGCGGGTTTAAAACCCGCCCCTACGTGCTGAAGTTCTCTGGCATCTAACGCTGATCAATCCCTAGCAGTAGTCCATCCCCCGGTTTATCACGAAAATCCGGTCTCTCTGCGCCAGATCTTTCTCCACCGACAGTTCCGCCCCGGGGAACAACTCTTTGGCCATCGTTTCCACCGCCGGCACTTGTTCCGGGTCCAGCTCCAGCAGGATAATCCCGTGATCCTTCAGCTTGTCCGGGGCCTGCTGCAGCAGTCGCCTGATCAGGTCCAGTCCATCTGAGCCACCGTCCAAAGCCAGTTGGGGTTCCTGCCGCACTTCTGGCTGCAAATT